>JAJZFO010000015.1 GCA_021805305.1 Actinomycetes bacterium
ACCGGGATGTCGTTCTAGGCGTGGGTGGCCGGCGCGCCCGAGCGCAGGATCACCGCGGCCGCGATGGCCCCACCGAGGAAGATGAAGGCCGACACGTTGAACGCCGTGGTGTAGCTGTGCACGGCGGCGATCTTCTGGTTCAGCGCGGTCGCCGACTTACCCACGAGGAACGACGTCGCCGCGCTGGCGGCCAGGGTGTTCAACAGCGCCGTGCCGATGGAGCCACCGATCTGCTGGGAGGTGTTGACCAGGGCCGAGGCCACGCCGGCGTCGTGGGGAGCGACCCCCAAGGTGGCGGTGTTGTAGGCCGGCGCGAAGATGAAGCCCATCGCGAGTCCGATCAGGATCAACGGCAGCAAGACGCCACCGAGGTACGTCGAGTGGATCGTCAAGGCGGTCATCCAGAACAGTCCGGCGGCGGCCATGGTCATGCCGAGGGGGATCAGCGGGCGCGGGCCGAACTTGGGCAGCAGGAGGATGTTCGAGAGCTGAGCGGTCAACGTCAGGGCGAAGATCATGGGCAAGAAGGCCAAACCCGTCTTCACCGCTGAGAAGCCGAGCGTCGTCTGCAAGAAGTAGGTGAGGAACAAGAACATCCCGAACATGCCCAGGCCCGCCACCAACATCGCGAAGAGTGATCCCCCGCGATTACGGTCGGCCAGGACGCGAAGCGGCAGCAGGGGGTACTTGGTACGGGTCTGGACCACGAAGAAGTAGCCGAGCATGATCGCCGCCACCACGAAGCTCCCGATGGTGTAGTGGTCGTGCCAGGAGGTGGTCTCGACGTGACTGAACCCGTAGACCAGGGCGAAGAGCCCCAAGGTCACACTGAGCACGCCCTGGACGTCGAGGGGGTCGTGGTCGACGCCGCGGTCGCGCTTGAGCAGCGCCATGGACCCCGCGATGGCCACGCCCGCGAAGATCAGGTTCACCAGCAGCGTCCAACGCCACGAGGCGTAGGTGGTCAACACGCCACCCAGGATCAGTCCGATGGCGCCACCCGCGCCCGCGACTGCCCCGTAGATGCCAAAGGCCTTGCCGCGTTCGCCGGGATCGGTGAACGTCGTGGTCAACAGGGCCAACACGGCCGGCGCCAACAAGGCCCCGAAGACCCCTTGGATGGTGCGCGCGGTGACCAACATCGTGAAGTTCTGGGCGGCGGCACCGAAGGCGGAGGCCCCCGCGAAGCCGGCCAGACCGATGATCAGGGCGTTCTTTCGTCCGATGTAGTCAGAAATTCGACCACCCAGGAGCAGCAGGCTGCCGAAGGCGAGCGAATACGCGGTCACGATCCATTGGCGGTCGGCGTTGGAGAAGTTGAGCGCGTGCTGCGCGGTGGGCAGCGCGATGTTCACGATGGTGCCATCCAAGATCACCATCAACTGTGAGATGGCCAGGACCGCCAAGATCCACCAGCGTTGGCGATGGGCCCGGTCGTTCTCGGACTCGGTCTTCATGTCGGGTGCCCCTGACTCTCGGTACTGTGTCGTCTCCACGACCGTCTCCTTCAACTCTAACCGGAGAAGCGCTCTCCGTTTCGTAACACTATAGCGATATGTGGAGACCATCGTTCCACTTTCTCGGAAAACCTTGTATCATGGGAGCAGGAGTATCCATGACCAGCCAGACCGATCACCCCGAGCGTCCCCTGCGCGCCGACGCCGAACGAAATCGCGCGAAGATCCTCGAAGCCGCCGCGCAGGTCTTCGCCGAACAGGGGCTCGACGCCACCCTCGACGAGGTCGCCGCAGCCGCGGGCGTCGGTGTCGGCACGGTCTATCGACGATTCCCCGACAAGGACGCGCTCATCGCGGCACTCTTCGACAACGCCGTCGACGAGATCGCCAACCTGGCCCACGCCGCGGCCAAACGCCCGAACTCCTGGGAGGCGCTCGTGTGGTTCCTCGAGGAGGCGCTGCAGCGTCAGTGCTCGAACCGCGGACTGCGCGACGTGGTGGTCGGTTCCACCTACGCGGTGGACCACATGGCCCACGCCAAGCAGCGCATCACCCCCTCGATCGAGCTCCTGGTGGCCCGGGCCCAGCGTGACGGATACCTGCGAGGTGACGTGGTCGGGGCGGACTTCCCGATCATGGAGATGATGATCAGCTTCCTCGGCAACCTGACCGCGTCGGTGGCGCCCGACCTCTGGCGTCGCTACCTGACGATCATCCTCGACGGCCTCGTGGTCTCGCGCGATCGACCGAGCGCCCTGCAGGACTTCCCGGTCGACCACCTGGTGCACGAGGCCCTGCACGCTGAGCATCGCCACGCGCGACGCGCGGTCTGAACGGTCACGTCCAGCGCACACCGGTCAATTCCTCCGACACCCGCCAGAGATTGCTCGCCAAGCGCTCATCATCCGCCGCCGCGCTCGCTCTCACCACCTGGGGCGTCCCGCGCAGTTCGCCGGGTCCGCGCGGACCGAGGTACTCACCCCCCGCGATGCCCGGCCACGTCGCCGCGCACAACGTGGGCAACGCGCCGCGCGAGGCGCTCTGGGCGAGGATTCGTGTCGACAGCGACGCCGCGCGGCCGAACGGACCTCGTGAGGCCGCGGCGTCGAAGAGATTCGTGTTCGACCAGCCCGGGTGCGCCGCCACGGCGCAGAACGTCGGGGCTCCCGACCCGCTGGGAGCGGCCCGACGACGTCGCTCGACCTCGCGGGGGAAGAGAAGGTTCGCCAGCTTCGAGTCCGCGTAGGCGCGACGCGCGTCGTAGGGCGCCAGTCCGCGGCAGCGCCGGCTGATCTCGTCGAGCGAACCGTCGCCGAAGGATCCGAAGCGGTGATAGAGGCTCGAGACCGTCACCAGTCGTCGCACGATGCGGTCCTTGATCAGACCGGCGAAGGCGAAGTGACCCAGATGGTTCGTCCCCACCTGGAG
>JAJZFO010000007.1 GCA_021805305.1 Actinomycetes bacterium
AGGGGGGCCGTGGGAGTCGCCGTAGTGAGAGCACGAGACGTCCGTCGATGACGGCGCTCGGTCGACGGCTACGAAGGAGCCGCGAGGATGCCAACGGGTTCTCCCAGGCGCTCTTCGCCCCCCTGGCGCCGCGCTACGACGCGATGGCGACGCTCCTCTCGTTCGGTCAAGACCCCCGCTGGCGCTCGGCCATGGTGCACCGCGTGGGCGGCGTGGAGCCCCGGCTGGTCCTGGACGTCGCGTGCGGCACCGGCGCCGTCATCTCCAGGCTCACCACGAGGACCGACGCGCACGTCGTCGGTGTCGATCTCAGTGAACCGATGCTGAGGCGCGCTCGCCGGAGATTCACTGGCGGCGCGCGCAGCGCGCGCGTGCACCTGGTACGCGCACGCGCCGAGCAGTTGCCCTTCGCCGACGCCACCTTCGACGCCGTCACGTTCACCTATCTGCTTCGCTACGTCGAGGACCCCGCCGCCACGTTGCGCGAACTCGCTCGCGTGCTGCGACCCGGCGGTGCCATCTCCTCGGTCGAGTTCGCGGTCCCTTCGCGGCGCGTGTGGTGGATGGCCTGGTGGACGTACACCCGGGCCGTCCTCCCTCTCGCGGGCTACCTCCTCGGAGGAAGGGGGTGGTGGACCGTGGGTCGCTTCCTCGGCCCCTCCATCTCACGTCACTACCGTCGATTCAACCTGGAGTGGATCCGCGCCGCGTGGGGCCGCGCCGGCGTCGAGCACGTCGAGGTCCGCGCGATGAGTCTCGGCGGCGGTGTCGTCATCTCGGGCTACCGACGGGGCTAGTGGTGCCCGAGTCCCACCCTTCACCCGCTTCCGCGGCCCCCGCCTTCTACGCCCGACCGAGGTTCCTCGCCCCCGGCGCGTGGCGTGACTGGTGGAGCGTCCTGCACCCTCCCTACACCCTGTTACACCTGTCCCTGGTCACCATCGGGGCGTGCCTGAGTGGTCCGCTACTCCTGTGGCGCCTCGTGGCCAGCCTCATCGCCTTCTTCTTGGCCGTCGGCGTCGGCGCGCACTGCCTCGACGAGCTCCACGGACGGCCCCTCGGCACCACGCTGCCCCGGTGGGCGTTGCTCGCCGGGGCCGCGACGGGGCTGGGTGGCGCCATCGCTCTGGGCGTCCTCGGCGTGTTCCTCGTCGGACCGTGGATGGGTGCGTTCATCGTCGTCGGTGCCGTCGTGGCCGTCGGCTACAACCTCGAGCTCTTCGCCGGACGCCTGCACAACCGCGTCGTCGTCGCCACGGCGTGGGGAGGATTCCCCATCCTGACGGCCTACTTCGCCCAGCACGACCGCCTCGGTGTCGCCGCCGTCCTGGCCGCCGGCTTCGGCGCCATGGTGACCCTCGCCCAGCAGCAACTCTCCACACCCGCGCGCCACCTTCGACGCCGGACCGCGTCGCTCGAAGGGGTGGCGCGACTTCGTGACGGATCCGAGGAGGAGGTCACGGTCGACACGGTGCTGGCGCCACTGGAGAGCGCACTGAGGACGCTTTGTCGCGCGGGACCGCTGCTCGCCCTCGCCCTGCTCGCGGCACGCGTCACGAGCCACTAACGCCGCGAACGGCCCGTTCGTCTTGCCAGTGTCCGAGACAAGGGTAAGAAGTAACTTACGTAAGAAGATAGTTACGTAAGATTCTGCTAACATATGTGCATGGACGCACTGCTGCGTGCGATCGCCGAGTCCAAGCGGCGCGACATCATCCGTCTGACGTGGGCGCGCGAACTCGCCGCCGCCGAGATCGCCGACTACTTCCCCGACGTCACTCGCTCGGCAATCTCCCAGCATCTGAGTGTGCTCAAGGGTAGCGGCATCCTCCACGAACGTCGCGACGGTACGCGACGGCTCTACCGCGTGAATCGCGGTGAGATCGTCAAGTTGCGCGCCTTCTTAGAGAGTTTCTGGAGTGACGGGCTCGAGAGGTTCCACGACCTCGACGAAACCATCGAGGCGTCCGGCACCGATGCCTAAGCGCGACGCCTGATCACCCGCCGATCGCGACAGCGCGGCACATTCGTCTCACGCGCGCCATTCGGGACCGCGCACGTGGTGCGCGGACGCCAACGCCAGGCGAACCCCATTGGCGTCAGTTGTGGCCCCGTACACCGGGGTGCCGGGCTGTTGGCGCCACGAGTCGTCGATCGACCCGGCGTCCACCGGATCGAATCCCAACTCGTTGACGATCTCCATGACCAGGTTCTTCTCGCGCGGGTCGTCGCCGGCGACAGGAAGGGCGATGCGCTCGGGGTCACCTTCGGGGCGCGGCTTTTCGAGGATGTTCGCCGCGTAGATGCCATTGAACGCCTTGATCACGCGATGACCGATCTGCTCTGCCACCCAGCGGCTCTCCGTCATCCCCTCTTCAATCTCGGCGATGCGGCCGTCGCGCTGCTGGGGATAGTAGTTCCCGGTGTCGAGAACCACCACCCCGGGTGCCGCGCCCGCCAAGAGGTCGGCGGGGAGCTGGGGGACGTTCCTCTCCGGCACTGCGATGATGACGAGTTGCGCCCCTTGAGCGACATCCACCACGTCGACGCCGAGCGCGCCCGTCTGACTCGTCAGGTCCTCGATCGTCGCGGGTCCGCGCGAGTTCGCCACGCGCACCTCGTGGCCCAGGTGCGTGAGGCGGCGCGTCAGATTGCCCCCGATATTGCCAGCCCCGACGATTCCTATTCTCACCACGCCTCCTTCGTCTCTGTCGTCCGTGGATCGCCCGTGGTGCCGACGCCACCTTCGACCTCGGTTACCACCGTAATGACCCCACGCCCGCGTTCGCCCCACGATCACGACCCCTCGAGAGCACGCCCCGGAGACCGCCTCGAGTGTCAGGACAGCAACTCCAGGATCGCCCCGTACTGCGAGGAGG
>JAJZFO010000097.1 GCA_021805305.1 Actinomycetes bacterium
CATCAGGTCGAGCCCGTCGAGCCATTCGGGCTCCGTCCCCGACTTGTAGATCTCGTACACCGGAGGGGTGAAGCGGCCCAGCGTGAGCGCCGCGGCGGACGAGAAGCAGACCACCCCGTCCTGGGCCAGCACCGAGGTCAGGTCCTCGGTGAGGTCCATCGGCAGCCATTGACGCAGCGCGTAGGAGGGGCTGCCCGGGCCGGCGAACACGTAGTTGGCGCGGCGCACGTCGTCCTTGAAGGCCTGGCGCTGCTCCTCGGAGGCGTCGTCGTAGCGCCGAAGGTCGAGCGCGGCGACCTCCAGGTGCAGCGACGTCGAGAAGTACGCCAGCAGCTTCTCGGTCATCTGCGGCACGTTCTCCTGGAAGCCGTAGGGGGTGTTGAGGTTCACCGCGCGCGGCTCGCCCAGGTGCGACAGCAGACCGCGGTGGACCTTGGTCATTCCGGGCCCGGTCTCGCCGGACCCCAGGAGTGCAAGAACGCCTCGTGACACGTTGCGAGCGTAGCGTCCCGCGTCGCGCGGCGACCCGGACGCTAGGTTGAAGCCATGGGCATGGTCGTCTTGGTTCGTCAGCGCGCGAGCGGCAACGTCTCGGCGGCGATGGTGGTCTGGGCCGTGGCGATGGCGGTGGTCCTCTTCGTCTGGGAGGTCAGCACCGCCGCCCACGTGCGCGCGGTCCTCGCGGGGGTGGTGGCCACCCTCGTGTTCGGTGCGTACCTGGGCTGGCGTCAGCGCGGCGCGGCCGTCTTCGTCGCGCCGATGGTGAGTTGGAGTTTCGCGTGGCTGCCCCTGTGGATCGCCGCGATGATCCATCACGGCGCCCTCAAGGGGCTCTTCGTCGGCTTCTTCCTCATCACCGTGGGGTGGTTGCTCATCGGGACCCTGGAGTTCCTCTGGCTGGGCGCGGTGTCGATGGTGGTGCGACGACTGCGAGGCTCCCCGCGGGGCCCCCGCGGCGACGGCGTCGTCATCTTCGGCCCCGACGATCGCCCCTAGGACGTCGAGAGGCCCAGGCCCTGGCTCACGAGGCGCCAGTCGTCACGTGGCGGCGTCGCCGGATCGGGTCCGAGGACCTGGAGACACACGTGGTCGGCGCCCGCCGAGAAGTGCTCGTGGACTCGTTCGCCGATGTCGCTGACGTCGCCGTGCACGACCATGGCGTCACAGAGTCGCTCCGATCCCCCCCGCACGAAGTCGTCGGGACCAAAGCCCATCCGACGCCAGTTGGCCCGGTAGTTCTCGAGTCCGGTGTAGAACTCGAGGTGAGCGTGAGCACGCTTGAGGAACTCCTCGCGGCCCTGGCCCACGACCACCGCCTGCTCGACGCCGAGGAAGGTGTCGGCGACGAGGGACCGGGCCATCAGGGTGTGCTCGACGTTCACGAGGTAGGTGTGCACGCCGTGCGCGAGCTCGCTACCGAGTTCGAGCATCCGGGGGCCGAGGGCGGCGATGACTCGGGCGTAGGGGTGCGAGCCCTCGTAGGCGTGCATCGGCGCCCGGTCCATCGCGTTGAGGTACTCGCGCATGTTCACCAGGGGTGAGTGGTACTCGTGGCCGCGAAGGCGCTCGACCAGTGGTTGATGGCTCACGCCCAGGCCCAAGACGAAGCGATCGTCGAAGGCGGCGTTGAGGGTCCTCGCCGCGTTGACCGTGGCGACGGCGTCGCGACCCCAGATGTTGGTGATGCCCGTGGCCACCGTCAGTGACGACGTCGCCGCGAGCAGGAGCGTGGCGCTCGTCAACGACTCCCGGCCCCAGGACTCGGGGAACCATAGTGCGGAGAAGCCGAGGGCCTCGACGTCGGCGGCGACGCCGTCGCTCGGCGTGGGCGCGAGGAGCTCGTGGGCGCTCGTCCAGATCCCGATGGTTCCTCGGAGGCGCGACAGGGTGGAGGGCAACGTGGGCATGTCTTGATTGTAGGGAGGTTTGTCCGAGCCGGGCGAACCGATAACAATGGTTCATGGCCTATCTCGTCGCCGCCATCTCCCTGTGGATGACGGTGTCGGCGTTGACGTCGTTGCGTCCGGGGCGCCGGGGCCTCTTCGCGGCGTTCGCCTATCCGGTCGGCTGGGCCGCGGGCGAGCTACCCGTGCAGGCGATCATCACGCAACTGGCCCTGTTGGCCCTGCTGCGATGGTGGGGATGGCCCCGCGACGAATGGCTCGATACCCTGGTCCTGGTCCTCGCGGCCTTCGTGGTGCTCGAGAACCTAGCCCTGATCGTGGTGCAGTTCCTCAGCCGTCGCGTGGTTCGCCGCGCCCTCGCCGAGAGTCCGCGGCGTCCGCTACGCGTGGGACGACCCCGCGACGACCGGGCGGGGTCGTGGTGGCGCACGATGCTGCAGATCCCCTTCCATCCGCGCCACATGCAGTTCGCCACCAACATCGCCTACGGCCCGCATCGTCGTCAGGTGCTCGACGTGTGGCGCACCTCGCTGACGCCCCGGGGCGCCCCGGTCATCGTCTACTTCCACGGGGGGGCGTGGACCTTCGGGGACAAGCGCGAGCAGGGACGCCCGATGCTGCACGAGTTCGTGTCGCGGGGCTGGGTCGTCGTCACCTCCAACTACCGTCTGGCGCCGGGGCACGCGTGGCCCGCGCACATCATCGACGCCAAGCGCGTGCTGGGGTGGGTCAAGAAGAACGTCGCCAACTACGGCGGCGACCCCGACCGGGTGGTGGTGGCGGGGGGCTCGGCGGGTGGGCAGCTGGCGTCGCTGCTGGCGCTGTGTCTCGCCGACGAGTGGGCGAGTCCCGACCAGAGTGACATCGCGGACTGGCGGGTGCGCGGGTGCATCTCGCTCTACTCGGTGCTCGAGATGACCGGGGACGAGGCGCACTGGCACGGCCTGGGTCACGGGTTGCGGGTCCTGCT
>JAJZFO010000098.1 GCA_021805305.1 Actinomycetes bacterium
CTCCTGGCCTTTGACACGGACCGGACCATTGCGGCCGCGCGCGAGATCCATCGTCGCGCCGAGCGACGCAACCTCCTGGTCAAGATTCCCGGAACCCCCGAGGGCCTCGGCGCCATCGAGGAGTGCATCGCCGAGGGGATCGCGATCAACGTGACACTGCTCTTCGACGCCGAACAGTACCTGGCCGCGGCCCACGCCTACCTGCGCGGCGTGGAACGTCGCATCGACGCCGGACTCAATCCGGCGGTGGCCAGCGTCGCCTCACTCTTCGTCTCGCGCTGGGACGCGGCCGTCGCCGGTTACGTACCCCACGAACTCTCGAACCGCCTCGGCGTGGCGGTCGGCCACGAGACCTACCTCGCCTATCGATCGTTCCTGGATTCGGATCGATTCTTGCGCGCGGCCAATCGCGGCGCGCGCGCGCAACGTCTCCTGTGGGCCAGCACCAAGACCAAGGACCCCGCCGCGTCCGAGTCCCTCTACGTGCAAGGACTCGTCGCACCTCTCACCATCAACACCATGCCCGATTCGACGTTGCGTGCCCTCGACGATCTCGAGAGCGTCGCGGAGCCCCTGGGGGTCACCGACGTGCGACTCGACGATCTCTTCGAGCAGTTCGCTCACGCCGGCGTCGACCGTGGTGCGCTGGCGCGAACGCTGCAGAGCGAAGGTGCCGCGTCGTTCGCGAGTTCCTGGGGCGAACTACTCTCTCACATCGAGAACCTGCGATCGATCACCAAGGAAGCCCCGTGACCCTCCCCCCCCTGCGACAACGACCCGCGTACCTGGCCCTGGAGCGCCACCTCGAGGACGTGCGTGATCGCCACTTGCGCCAGTACTTCGACCAGGATCCCACGCGCGGGGTGCGCTTGCGAGAGGAGGTCGAGGGGATCTACTTCGATTACTCGAAGAATCGGGTGGACGACACCACGATGCGTCTGTTGATCGACCTCGCCGTCGAGTCCGGGGTGCGCGAGCGTCGCGACGCGATGTTTCGCGGTGAGCACGTGAACGTCTCGGAGGACCGCGCGGTGCTGCACGTCGCCCTGCGATCACCACGCGACGCCTCGCTCGTCGTCGACGGCGTCGACGTCGTGGCCGAGGTGCACGCCGTCCTCGATCGCATGGCCGCCTTCGCCGACCAGATCCGATCGGGACAGTGGCGCGGCCATACCGGAAAGCCGATCGTCAACGTCGTGAACATCGGCATCGGTGGCAGCGACCTGGGACCGGTGATGGCCTACGAGGCCCTGCGCCACTATTCGCGACGCGACCTCAACCTGCGCTTCGTGTCCAACGTCGACGCCACCGACCTCGTCGAGGCCCTGGAGGGCCTCGCGGCGGAGGAGACGCTCTTCATCGTCTCCTCGAAGACCTTTGGCACTCTCGAGACCCTCACCAACGCGCTCTCCGCGCGCGCCTGGCTCGTCTCGCATCTCGGCGACGAGGCGGCCGTCGCGCGCCACTTCGTGGCCGTGTCCACCAATGCCGCGCGCGTCGCCGACTTCGGCATCGACACCCAGAACATGTTCGGCTTCTGGGACTGGGTCGGTGGGCGTTACTCCATGGACTCGGCCATCGGCCTCTCGACGATGATCGCCGTCGGACCCGAGAACTTCGCCCAGTTGCTCGAGGGCTTCCACGCCATCGACGAGCATTTTCGTACCGCCCCCTTCGAGCACAACGTCCCGGTACTGATGGGCGTGATCGCGGTGTGGAATCGCAACTTCCTCGGATGCGAATCGGTGGGCGTGATGCCCTACGAGCAGTACCTCAAGCGCCTACCCGCGTATCTGCAACAACTCACCATGGAGTCCAACGGCAAGCACGTCGACGTCGCGGGCGACCACGTTGATTACGCCACCGGACCGATCTACTGGGGCGAGCCCGGCACCAACGGCCAGCACAGTTTCTACCAACTCCTCCACCAGGGCACGAGTATCGTGCCCGTCGACCTCATCGGCTTCGCCCAGAGTCTCAACCCCCTGGGCGATCACCACGACATCTTGAGCGCCAACGTGTTCGCCCAGGCCCAGGCCCTCGCCTTTGGCCGCACTGCCGAGGAGGTGCGCGCGCAGGGGACACCCGAACACCTGGTGGCGCACCGGGTGATGGAGGGCAACCGACCGACCAACGTCTTCCTGGCGCGCGTGCTGACCCCGCGCGTACTGGGCAGTCTGATCGCCCTCTACGAGCATTCGGTCTTCGTCCAGGGCACCATCTGGGGAGTGGATTCCTTCGACCAGTGGGGGGTGGAACTGGGCAAGGAGCTCGCCACCACGATCTATCCCTCCCTCGCGGCACCCGCTGAACCACAGCTCACGCACGACTCCTCCACCAACGCCCTCATCGCGCGGTACCGAGACCTCAAGAGAAGCGGAGCCCCCCATGACGAGTGAGAACCCCCAACAGATCGGCATGGTCGGACTGGGACGCATGGGCGCGAACCTCGTGCAGCGACTGGTGCGCGACGGACACCGCAGCGTCGTCTACGACGTCAACGCCGCCGCAGGCGCGAACCTGGCGGGCGAGCG
This sequence comes from Actinomycetes bacterium, assembly GCA_021805305.1. The sequence goes on from JAJZFO010000098.1 coordinate 2,535, forward strand.
CATCGAGGTCGCGACGTCGCTCGAGGACCTCGTGGGACGGCTCGACGCGCCACGCATCGTCTGGTTGATGTTGCCCGCCGCCGTCACCCAGGGTGCGGTCGATGAGCTCGCGAGGTATCTCGCCGTCGACGACGTGCTCATCGACGGGGGCAACTCCTACTACAAGGACGACATCGTGCGGGCGCGTCACTTGGCGGACCAGGGCATCCACTACGTCGACTGCGGCACCAGCGGCGGCGTGTGGGGCCTCGAGCGTGGATACAGCCTCATGATCGGCGGCGAGACGGCGGTGGTCGAACGCCTCGATCCCCTCTTTCGCACCCTCT
>JAJZFO010000300.1 GCA_021805305.1 Actinomycetes bacterium
AGTACGCCCGGCTCGCACCCGAGGGCATCGGCCACGCGCCCGAGGTGCTGGCTAAGACCAACGAGATGTTGCGCAGCGGTCCGACCATGAGCGAACGCGACTTGGGCGAGATCACCGTGCCGGTGCTCGTGATGGCCGGTGACGACGACGTGTCGACCCTGAACCACACGGTGACGATGTTCGAAGCGCTCGCCGACGCGCAACTGGCGATCATTCCCGGGGCGTCGCACGCGGTGCTCAAGGAACGAACGAGGGAGTGCGTGCGGATCATCACGAGGTTCTTGACCCAGCGTCTGCCCGTAGAGACCCTCTCGCCCCTGCGTCGAGCGACGGCGGGGGAGTACCCCGGGGAGTAGGGACCCTTAAGGGTCCCGGTCTCGCCGGTCCTCACCGCGACCGGGGGCGACCTAGACTTGCCCACATGCATGAGCGGTTGGCTCTTCGGCGCGACGAGGTGCGCCAGTGGTGGAGCTCGCTGCATCCCCTGACGGGCGACGCCCTGCTCTACGCCTTGGCGGCGCTGTTCGCGTTGGGCACCGGTCTCTACTCGACGGCGAACGCGCAGTGGCACTGGGGCTTCTTGTCGTTGGGACCCTACGCGCTCGCCGCGGTACTCGCCCTGTGCGGCGCCAGGTTCGCCGCGCACCACGCGGCCAGGTGGCGAGTGGCCCTGGTGGGCCTGGTCATGCTGGGTGCGGTCATCGCCCCCTTGGCCATGGAGGTGCACTGGCGTACCGAACAGCCCACGCGAGGCTTCGCGCAGCCCGAGGTGCTGGTCATCGAGCGCGCCGCCAACGACCTCATCAAGGACGGTACGCCGTACCAGTCGTACTGGCGCGACGGTCACATGGTCAACGCGGTGCCCCACCTCGCCACCTACGAGTCGTTCTTCCCATATTTCCCCCTGATGAGTATCTTCGGACTGCCCCACGCCGAGTCGCGGTCCTCCTCGCCGCTCTCGGACGCGAGAGTGGTCATGACGATCATGACGATGCTGACCAGTGCGCTGGCGCTCGCGTTGCTGCGCGCCACGAGACGTCAGAAGATCCGTATCGCCCAGTTCCTGCTCGTCTTGCCCACGGGGGCCCTGTTCCTCGCGACGGGCGGCGACGACATGCCGATCCTCGCGCTCTCCTTGTTGGGGGTGGCCGCGCTCCAGCGACGGGCCAACAACGTGGCGGGCATCAGCCTGGGACTGGCCGCGGCGATGAAACTCACCGCCTGGCCCCTGGCCCTGGGGGCGTTATTGGTGGCCCGTGATCGCCGCGACGCGCCGGCGTGGCGCGGCGTGGCCACGTGGATGGTGGCGATCCTGGGGGTGACGATCTTGCCCTTCGCGGTCTCCTCGCCCTTCGCGTTCGTCTCCAACGTGGTGGCCTTCCCCATGGGTCTGGCGCACGTGGCCTCACCCGCGGCCAGCCCCCTGCCCGGACACCTCCTCACCGTCGCGTGGGCACCGGTCGGCCACTTGTTGACGCCGTTGACCCTGCTCGTCGGGGGGTACGTCACGGCTCGCTACGCGCGTCGCCACTGGCCCCTTGACCTGTCGCAGTTACTGGCCATCATGGCGGCGTTCTCGACGGCGTTGATCTTCATGGCCTCGGCCACCCGCGTGGGTTACCTGATCTATCCGCTCAACTTCATGCTGTGGTCGCGGGTGTGCGCGCCGCTGCCCCAGCGCGCCCGCGCGCTCGCCGAGGTCTCCTAGATCGCCGCGGAGTTCTGATAGATCCGGAACGTCCACGCGGTCGAAGTGCTCATTGACGCCGACGGGGCCACGGTGACGCCGATGATCCAGTAGAAGGTGTCCGAACCCGCCTTTTGGAACAGGTACTGCGGCGAGCCATTCGAGGCGCCACTGGAGAAGAGGTTCCAGCCGCGCGCCTCGAGCTGGGCCCGGTAGAAGCTCAACAGCGACGACGCGCTGGCCGAGGTGACGAGCGGGCGGAAACAGTCGAAATCACCGGCGCCCGAGTTGGGCATCTGGAAGGGGCCGCGTGAGAGTGTGCCCTGGGGCACGACGATCCCGCTGACGATGTTCGCCGGCGGGGTGCCGGGCGTCTGGCAGTTGGCGAGCACATCACTCGTCGGGTCGATGCCGAGGCCACCGACCACCACGGGGATCGTGGTGGTCGTGCTCACACTCTGATTGGTCACGAGGTTGATGACCATGAAGATGGCCAGCATCGCCACCGCGAGACCGAGGACCGCGGCGGCGGGCAGGATGCTCGTGGTGGTGGTCAGGGGGGCCTTGGGTTTGGAGTCGATCACTGGTTCCAGCCTAAGTGGTCCAGGGGACCACGCCCGGCGCCCAGGCGCCAGTGGCGCGCGCCCTCCAGGGCGGCGAGTACGAAGGACTTGGCGTCACGAGCAGCGTCGGGCACGTCGCGACCCAGGGCGAGCCCCGCGCACAGCGCCGCCGAGAGGCTGCACCCGGTGCCGTGGTCGTTGGTGGTGGCGACCCGGGGGGCCACGAAGACGAGCACCTCATCGGGTCCCCTCAGGACGTCGGCGACGGGTGCGTCGTGTCCCTCGGCGGCGAAGTGACCGCCCTTGACGAGCACGTAGCGCGGACCCAGGGCGAGGATCGCTCGCGCGAGCTCGTCCATGTGTTCGCGGGTGGTGACGTCGCGCACGTCCACGTCACAGAGCGCCGCCGCCTCGCGCAGGTTCGGGGTGACCACCTCGGCCAGCGGGATCAGGGCCTCGCGGTACGCGCGCACGCCGCCGTCACCCATCAACGAGTGATGCGTCGAGGACACGAGCACCGGGTCCACGACCAAGTGGGCGAGGAGTCCCTCGCGCGCCAGTTCGGCCACGGATTCCACGCCCTCGGCGCTGGCGAGCAT
>JAJZFO010000332.1 GCA_021805305.1 Actinomycetes bacterium
CGCGCGCCGGTTCTCCGAGGAGGAGTTGAGGATGGAGTCCAGCTGGCCCTGACCGATGATCATGTGCTGTTGACGGCCCACGCCCGAGTCGCTCAGGAGCTCTTGGACGTCGAGCAGTCGGCACGTGGTGGCGTTGATGGCGTACTCGGAATCGCCGTTGCGAAAGAGGGTGCGCGAGATGGTCACCTCGGCCCCGTCCACGGGTAACTTGCCCGAGGAGTTGTCCAGGGTCAGGGCGACCTCGGCGCGACCCAGGGCGGCCCGGTGCGCGGTACCCGCGAAGATGACGTCATCCATCTTGGCGCTGCGTAGGGCCCTCGTGCTCTGCGCCCCCAACACCCACGTCACCGCGTCGACCACGTTCGACTTGCCCGAGCCGTTCGGTCCGACCACCGCCGTCACGCCCGGCTCGAACTCGAGGACGGTGTTGTCGGCGAAGGACTTGAAGCCCTTCATGGTCAATCGCTTAAGAAACACGCGTAGACGCTAGCAACCTTCTCGGGTGTCCCCGGTGGGATTCCGGGCGGCGGCGTCGCTCATCCCTGGCACTTGGTACAGAAGTAGGTGGCGCGCTGGTGGAAGACCACTTTGCTGATCGGGGTGCGGCACTGGTAGCAGGCCCGACCTTCGCGCGTGTGGACCTGGAGCAGGTCCTGGTAGGTCCCCATCTCGCCGTCGGGGTTGAGAAACATCTCGTCGGACAGGGTGGTGCCACCGTGCTTGATCGCCTCGGTCAGTACTTCGGGAATGGTGCGGTGCAGTCGCCGGATCTCGATGGTCGAGAGCGACTCCGACACCCGGTCGTACATGAGTCCGGCGCTGAAGAGGATCTCGTCGGCGTAGATATTCCCGATGCCGGCGACGATGTCCTGGTCCGTCAGCAGCGTCTTGAGGGCCAGCGTCCGCGAGCGCAACACGGCGGCGAAGCGGTCCCAACCCACTTGGTCCTCGAAGGGGTCGATACCCAAGTGCGCCAGCTCGGGCACCGCGTGACGCAGTGCCAGGCCGTCGCCGCCGATCGACAGGCGCGCGAATTTCGAGACCTCCACCTCCTCACCCTCGGCGGGGGGGGTCGAGACGTAGAGCTCGCCGAACGTTCGTTGGTCGACGTAACGCACTTCCTCCCCGCTGGTGAAGGTGATGACCACGTGGGTGTGTTTGGGCTTGGGTACCTTGGCGTCGCGCGCGTGCAGGACTTGCCCGGTCATGCCCAGGTGGATGACCAGGTGGTGGCCGTTGTCGAGGCCCACGACGATGTTCTTGCCGAGTCGCTCGACGGACTTGACGAGGCGACCCTCGAGTCCGTCGCGGAAGTCCTTGGCGTTCTTGTGGCGCCGCACCGCGCGGCCGTCGGTGACGTGGACCAGTTTGATCTTCTTGGCCACGACCTCGCGCGCCAACACCGCGCGCACGGTCTCCACCTCGGGTAGTTCAGGCATCACTCAGTTCCTCCCACGCGGCCACCGCGGCGTTGACCTCGGCGCGCTTCTTCGAGGCTCCCGCGGCGCTCACCAGGAGACTGCCCACGCTCACCGTCGCCACGAAGGTGGTGTCGTGGGAGGGGCCACTCGCGGTCACCTCGTAGGCGGGGGCGCTCAACCCGTGCTCCTCGGCCCACCGACGCAGCCGAGTCTTGGCGTCGAGGATGTCGCCCCCGTGACTGGCCGCCACCACGGCCTCCTCGAGCCAGTGCACGACGACGCCGCGCGCGACGTCGTAGCCCCGCTCGAGGTACACCGCCGCCACCACGGCCTCGACGGCGTCGGCGAGCAAGGAGGAACGCTCCTGACCCCGTTCCTTCACCACCCCGCGCCCGAGGCGCAAGAGTTCACCCAACCCGAGTCCTCGCGCCACCCGCGCCAGGGAGTCCTCGTTGACGACGCGACTGCGGATCACCGACGCGGCGCCCTCGTTGATCGAGGGGAAGCGACCAACGATGTAGTCCGCCACCGCCAGGTCGACCACGGCGTCACCCAGGAATTCGAGGCGTTCATTGGACTCGACGTCGTGTTCGGCGGCGTAGCTCGAGTGCGTCAGCGCTTGGCGCAGCGCCGCCGAACCCGGATCGAGTCCGAGTTCGAGGGCGAGGGCGGCCACGTCAGGCACCTCGTTCGAACCTCGCTAGGCCAACTGCAGTTTGGCGGCGACGTAGTCGACGGCGTCGCGCACGGACCCGAGTCCCTCGAGGTCCTCGTCGTCGATGTGAAATCCCGCGACGTGGGTGGCGAGCGACTCTTCGAGCGCCTCCACCAATTCGATCAACGCCAGGGAGTCCGCGCCCATGACCTCAAAGGGGATGTCCTCGTCGATGTCGTCGGGGGTCACTTCGAGGATCTGTGCGAGTTGGTCACGGACCAGGACGAGAATCGCCGCCCGGTCGAGTGGCGAGGTACCGCCTACGTCTGAGGTCATGCCAACTCCTTTGTCGAAACGAGTCCAGAGTACTCACCACGCGCGCGCGGTGCGAAAACTACTGGCCTTCATCAGGTCGTATGGCACTTCGCATCTTCTGCACGACGCCCGCGGCGTCCATCTCGGCGGCCACGCGCACGGCGTTCATGATGGCGGTGGCGTTGGACGCGCCGTGCGAGATCACGCAGATCCCGTTCAGGCCGAGCAGCATGGCCCCGCCCTGGTGTTCGGGCGTCAAGGTGGTGACCGTCGGCATCAGCGAGGGCGCGAGAACGCGGCCCGCCGCGCGCGTCTCCTCGTCGGTGTCGATGGCCGCGAGGACCGTGGCGAACACGAATTTGAGGGCACCCTCGAGAGTCTTGAGCGCGACGTTGCCGGTGAAGCCGTCGGTCACGATGACGTCCACCGGTGACGGGATCAGATCCCGCCCCTCGACGTTACCGAAGAAATTGATCGCCCGGTCGGCGTCGAGCAGTTCGTGCGTCGCCTTCACCAGGGAGGATCCCTTCGAGGACTCTTCACCAATCGATAAGAGTCCCACGCTCGGCCGATCGATGCCGAAGCGCGCCGCGGCGAACGCGGCGGCCAGTTTGGCGAACTGCACCAACATCTCGGGCGAACAGTCGGCGTTGGCGCCGGCGTCGACCAGGGTCGCGGGCGCACGGCCGCCGTTGGGGATTGGCGTGGCGATGCAGGGCCGAAGCACGCCCGGTAGGCGTCCCAGTCGCAGGAGGGCCGACGCCATGGTCGCCCCGGTATTGCCCGCGGAGACGAACGCGGCGGCGTGGCCGTCACGCACCAGTTCGGCGGCGCGCACCAGGGACGAGTCCTTCTTCTTGCGCACGCTCGCGCCGGGCTCGTCGTCCATCTCGATGACTTCGCTACAGGCGACCACCTCCAAACCGAGGGGGTCGCCCATGCGTTCGGGTACGCCGACGAGGGTGACGTGCAAACCCAGTTCATCCACCGCGCGACGCGCACCCTGGATGATCTCACTCGGGGCGAAGTCACCACCCATCGCGTCCAGGGCGATGGGCAGCGTCAACTTACTTGACCTCGACCGCGACGCGACCCTTGTACCAACCGCAGTTGGGACACACGATGTGCGGCAACTTCGACGTCGCACACTGGGGGCAGAGGCTGCGCGAGGGGCGGGCCAATTTCCAGTTGGCCGCACGACGGCTCCGGGTCTTGGCCTTACTAGTCTTCCGCTTTGGGACTGCCATCGATCATCACTTTCACCAGTACGGGAAACCCCGTCACGCTTCGTTGGATTCCGCGGACGTTCCATCCGCGAATCTAAGTCCGTCCAGTGTAGCCCAGCGCGGATCCACCGGCGCCTCACAGGCACACTCCGCCTCATTGCGGTCGATTCCGCAGTAGGGGCACAGTCCCCGACATTCGTCACGACACAGCGGGGCGAGGGGTAATTCCAGCAGGATGGCGTCGCGCACGAGGGGCGCCAGGTCGATGAAGTCGTTCTCGATCGGGTAGGCCTCCTCGTCCCCCGGCTCGGGGTGATCGACGAACCGCTCGTCGACGGCCACACGGACCTCGCCGTGCACCGCGATCGAACAGCGCCGACAGACCCCGAACCACGGAGCGGCCACGGAGCCGCGCACGCGCAGGCCCCCGCTGAAGGACTGCAGCGTGACCGCCACGTCCACCGGTGACTCGGGGGCGACGTCGGTCTCGGCGGGTCCGCGCGGGGCGAAATCGTGCTCCGCGTCGAAGGGGGCGCGCAGGACCACCTCGGCGACCGAGGGCACGTCACGCATCAACTGCGCCACCGGGACGAGGTACGACGGGTCCATCTAGTGGGCGTCCTGGTCGAAGAAGAAGTCCGGGTTCTCCTCTCCGGGCGCCTCGGGCGCTTCCTCCCGCGTGGGCGTCTCGAGGAGGTTGGCCGGCAGACTCTGGGAGTTGAGCCGCTCGCGGCCCGAGTGCGTGGTCTTGATCAGGCGTTCGAGCACGATCTCGAATCCGGCGAGCTTGCCGTCGATGAAGTCCTCGGATTGATTGATGATCTGGCGCGCCTTGGTCTGCGCCTCGGCGATGATTTGATCGGCGCGCAGGTGCGACTGGCGCACGATCTCGGTCTTATCCACCATGCGTGCCGCCTCGGCGCGGACCTGGTCCATCAATTGCATGGCCTTGATCTGCTCGGCCTCCATCAGCGCCTCGCGGTCGCGAAGGGCCCAGCGCGCCTCGCGCACCTCGTCGGGCACGTCGCGCACCGCCTGCTCCAGCAGCGACAGCACCTCCTCGCGCGGGATCAGGGCCGACGCCGACAGCGGCATCTGCTTGGCGTTGGCGATGATCTCGATGAGGTCGCGCAGATCCTGTTCGATGTCGCGCCGCGAGTGCCGGCCCGGAGCCGGGTCCACCTCGTCGTAGGCGTAGTCCGACTCCGCGGGCTGATTCTGATCGAAATCGTCGTAACCGTCGAACACACTCATGAGCCACCTCCGGGGTACAGGGCCACCAGTCGACGCGCGACGGGTGCTGGGACGAATGGGGTGACGTCGCCGCCGAAGCGCGCCACTTCGCGCAAGAGTCGCGAGGCGATGAAGGAATGCTTCGAACTCGACGGGATGAACAGGGTCTCCACCCCGGCCAGGGACCTATTCATCTGAGCCATCTGCAGTTCGTTCTCGAAATCCGAGACCGCGCGCAGCCCCTTGACGATGGCGGTCGCCTCCACGTCGCGCGCCACGTTCACCAGCAGCGTCGAAATCGAGACGATCCGCACGCTGGCGATGTGCGCGCAACTCTCGGCGATCATCTCGCGACGCTCCTCGAGGGCGAAGAGGGGCTCGGACTTCTGGGGGTTGCGGATCGCCGCCACCACCACTTCGTCGAAGATGAGGGCGGCGCGTTCGACCACTTCGAGGTGCCCGTTGTGAAAGGGGTCAAAGGACCCGGGAATGAGGCCGATGGTCACGAATTCCCCTCGTCTGGTTCCAACATCGTTACGAGCGTAGTGCCGTAGCGCTTCGTCTTCGTGGCGAGCCACCCCTCGGGCGCCGCCATGTGGCGGTCGTTCTCCACCACGACGCGCCGGGCGCGCACCCCGTGCAGCAGTGCGGCCAGGTCCAAGGGCCCGTAGGGCGGATCGCACAGGATGAGGTCGAGGTCGTGGGGCGGGCTCCACAGCGGCAGGGTCGCGCGCATGAACACCGCCTCCCCCGCCAGGTGCAGCGGTTCGTAGTTGGCCCGGGCCGCCGCCAGGCACGCCGCGTCGGAGTCGAAGAAGTAGGCGGTGCGCGCCCCGCGCGAGAGGGCCTCGATACCCAGGGCCCCCGAACCGCAGTAGAGATCCGCTACCACCAGGCCGCCCAGTCCGCCGCGGCTCTCGAGCATCGAGAAGATCGCTTCGCGGGCGAAGTCGGTGGTGGGGCGTACCGTGGCGGGCAGCTTCGCCCTGAGCGGTCGACCTCGGGCACTGCCACCAATTACTCGCACGTCTTAAGGGTAGGCGCTGGCCGGCCCCCGCCGGTGCGTCTCGACGGACACCGGCATCCGCCCCCTCCCCCCGAACCGGCGGGTGGGCTCAGGAGCGAAAGAGGTACCGGGCCTCCTCGTCGTCGACGAAGAGGCGCAATTCGTCGATGAGGTCGTCGTGCTCCTCCCACGAGTCACCCGCCACGAGTTCGAGGGCGAGCGAGCGAGCCTGGAGCAAGATGTCCTCGTCGCGGCGAAGGTTGGCCAGGCGAAGGTCGGAGCGACCCCGCTGGCGAGCCCCCAGCAGCGTCCCCTCCCCGCGCAGTTCGAGGTCGACCTCGGCCAGGGCGAAGCCGTCCGTGGACCCCACCAACGCCTCGAGGCGCGCGACGCCGTCGGGGGTGGGCGCCTCTCCCAGGAGGAAGCAGAAGCTCTGCGCGTCCGCGCGACCCACGCGCCCGCGCAATTGATGCAGTTGCGCGAGACCGAAGCGCCACGCGTCCTCGATGACGATCACGGACGCCGCCGCGACGTCGACGCCGACCTCGATCACCACCGTCGCGACGAGCACTTGGATTTCACCCGCGCGGAACTGACTCATCACCTCGTCCTTCTCGGCGCCCTTCATCTGACCGTGCAGTAGACCCACGCTGAGGCCGCGCAGTTCGTGCGTCGCCAGGCGCGTGCGCTCGGCGACCGCGCTCGTCGCCTCGACGCGCTCGGAGTCCGACACCAGGGGGCACACCACGTACGCCCGTCGACCCGCCGCCACCTCCTCGCGGACCCGGCGCCACGCCGCCTCGACCTCGGTGGTCGACCGCGCCCACGCCGTAGCGACCGCGCGCCGGCCCGCGGGCATCTCGTCGAGCACACTGCGATCCAGGTCCCCGAACACCACCATGGCGGCGGTGCGCGGGATCGGCGTCGCGGTCATCACCAACACGTCGGGGTCGACGGGCTCGTCAGAACGGGCTCGACCCTGGTCGCGCAGCAGCGCGCGCTGCTCCACCCCGAATCGGTGTTGTTCGTCGATGACGATGGCGCCCAGGGACCGAAAGCGCACGTCCTCGCTCAACAGGGCGTGAGTCCCCACCACGATGTCCACGCCACCGCGCGCGAGTTCGCGCAGTATCGCCTGACGTTCCTTGCCCTTCACCCGTCCCGTGAGCAGCCGCACCACCACGTCGCGCTCGCCCCCCAACACCTCGTCGTCGCGCACGCGCAGCCCCGCCAGATCGGCGCGTAGGGCCTGGGCGTGCTGCTCGGCCAGGACCTCGGTGGGCGCCATGACCGCACCCTGACGCGCGCCGTCGACGCACATCAGCAGGGCGGTGAGCGCCACCACCGTCTTGCCCGAACCGACGTCACCCTGCAGGAGGCGGTGCATGGGGATGGGCGAGGACATGTCGCGGCCGATGTCGCCCAGCACCCGACGCTGCGCACTCGTCAGGGCGAAGCGGTGCGCCGCGAGGAACTGACGCACGAGGGACGACCCCGGCGGGGGCGAGGACCCGGGGATCGCCTCGAGGTCCGCGGGGTCAAAGGGGTGGCGCACGCCCGTCGACGACTCGTGCAATCGCCGTCGCCGCAGCGCGAGCAGGAGTTGGAGGCGAAGGAATTCGTCGAAGACGAGGCGCCGGCGCGCCGGCGCCACCTGCGCCATGTCCGTGGGGAGGTGGATGCCCCAGAACGCCGCCGTGCGGTCCACGAGGGAGTAGTCGCTCCGGACCGCCTCGTCGAGCGGGTCGAGCAGCGGTCCGGCGCGCCGCAGGGACTCCTCGACGAAACCACCCATCTCCCAACTGGTGACGCCCGCCTTCTCCGACGCCGGGTAGAGCGCCACGATGCCCCCGACCCGACGGGCGTCGTGGTCCTCGCCCGAGGCGCCGACCACGACGTCGACGACGGGGTTGGTCATCTGTCGCGTGCCGCGAAAATCACTGACCTTGCCAAAGAAGATGGCCTGTACGCCCGGGACCAGCTGGGCGGCGCGCCAGGGCTGATTGAAGAACGCCACCTTCATGGTCTCGCCGTCATCGACCACCGTGACGTCCACCAGGGACTTCCCCTGACGAGTCCGCCGCGCGGCACTCGAGCGCACCTCGGCGAAGACGGCGGCCTCCTCGCCCACCGTGAGATCGGACAGGTCCACGCGGCGGGTGCGGTCGATGTGCCGGCGCGGAAAGAGCGTGAGGAGGTCCAGCACGTTCTCGAGGCCGAGCGCCGCGAGGGCCGCGGTGCGCTGGGGCCCGACGTGGCGCAACTGACTGACCGGGATCTCGCTCAGCGCGCGCAGGCGACGTGCGGCGGCGCCCACCGCGCTACTCGACGCCGAAGAGATACGGGTAGAGGGGTTGGCCCCCGTGGTGCACCTCGACGCCCAACTGCGGGTACTGGACGGCGATGAACTCGCGCACCGCCCGCGTCGACGCATTCGAGGAACCTTCGCCCTCGATAACGGTCACCAATTCGTGCTGGTCCTTGATCAGGCACCGCAGCAGTCGCTCGTTCACCTCGTCGAGTTGGGTCCCGATCGCCAGCACCCCTCCCGCGCCCAGGCCGATCCAGTCGCCCGCGCGGACCTCGCCCACGTCGGTGCGCGTGTCGCGCACCGCGCGCGTCACCTCGCCCGCCGTGACGTGGTCCGCCGAATCCGACATCGTCCGATAATTCTCCTCGACGTCGGCGTCGGGGTCGTAGTTCAACAAGGCCGCGAAACCTTCCACGATCGAGTCGGTCGCCACCACCCGCACGACGGCCTCGACGAGACCGTCCACCTGCTCGGCGACCGCTCGAATGTTGCGGTTGTTGGGCAGGATGATCACCTGGGTCGCGCCGGTGCCGCGTACCGCTTCGACCAGTTCCGCCGTCGACGGATTCATCGTCTGGCCGCCGGTGACGAGACCGCGCACGCCCAGCGTCTGAAAGATCCGACCCACACCGTCGCCGACCACCACCGCCACCACGGCGGTGGTGGGGACGGGGGTCACGGGCGCGTCGGGTAACACGTGCGACTCGCGCACCCACCGTTCCTCGATGACCTGCTCGTTGAGATCGCTCACGCGTATCCGGCGCGGACGTCCGACCTCCACCGCGACCTCGATGGAGGCGCCGATGTCGTTGGTGTGGATATGGCAGTTGTAGGTACCCTCGCCCCCGACGACGACGATGGAGTCACCCAGGCCCGCCCACCCGTCACGAAAGGTGTCCATCCGGTCGTCCTCGGCGTCGAGCAGGAACATCACTTCGTAGCGGAAGTCACCGACGTCGCCGGCCAGGTTCTCGTGCACCTCGGGCAGGGCGCTCGTCGACGCCAGGTCGGGCGTCGCGGGCAGCGGGTCACCGGCCACCACGTGACAGAGGGCGTCGAACCAGAGCACCAGGCCCGTGCCCCCCGAGTCGACCACCCCCGCCTGCTTGAGCACGGCGAGCTGGTCGGGCGTACGCGCCAGCGCCGCGCGGGCCGCGTCGCGCGCCCCGTGCACCACCGACTCGAGGGAGGAGGCGTTCTGGGCCCCCTCGGCGGCCGCGCGCGCGACCGACAGAATGGTCCCCTCGACGGGGCGCGCGACGGCCTGGCGCGCGAGGACGTCGGCGCGCACCAGGCCGGCGGCCAGTTCCGTGGCGTCCACCTGGTCGTCGCCGAAGCCCTGGATCAAGCCGCGCAACATTTGCGACAGAATGACCCCCGAATTGCCCCGCGCGCCCATCAAGGACCCTTGCGCGATCGCCCGACAGAGCTCGGCCATCGTGACCTCGCGGCCGAGGGCGTGGACGTCGGCGACCACCGATTCGACTGTTAGGGTCATATTCGTGCCCGTATCACCGTCGGGAACCGGGAAAACATTGAGTCGGTTGATCACGTCGCGCTGCGCGCGCAGTAGCCCGGCGTAGGTGGTCACGGCCCGTGACAGATCGGCGGCTGTCAGGGTGGTCAATGAGGTCATCGGTAGCGATGCTACAATGGTCATTCGGTTTATCGAGACGACGCATCGGGCGGCGTAGGTGACGAAGGAGAAGTCCATCATGGCATCAGTCTGCGAAATCTGCGGGAAGAAGCCGTCCTTCGGCATGAACGTCTCGCACTCGCACCGTCGCACCAAGCGTCGTTGGAACCCGAACATTCAGCGCGTGCGCGCCCTCGTCGGTGCGACCCCCGTGCGCATGAACGTCTGCACCGGCTGCCTGCGATCGGGCAAGGTCACCAAGCCCGTGCGTCGCACGGGCACGACCGCTTAGGCGCCCCCCTCCCACGGCGACGGCGACGTCGCGTTGGTCATCGCGTCATCTACAACTGGTGTTGCCACCCACGACGCGCGAAGGGGTCGCCTCGCCAGGTCCGTACGTGGACGTCCGCGACGACCCGACCGATCTGAATGGGCTGGCGCAAGCCCCGGTCCGCGAAGATCAGGCGCAGTCGTTCGACGTTGGGGGTCACGATCAATAACTCGTAGTCCTCGCCGCCACTGATCGCCTCGGACTCGCTGGCCCCCTCGGCCACGGGGACGTTGTCGAGGACGAAGCCGACCTCTGAGGCGTCGGCCAAACGATGCAGGTCCAGCCCGAGACCGTCACTGAGGTCCATCATGGCGCTCGCGCCGGCCCCGCGCGCCGCGATACCCTCCGCCACGCGCGGCCACGGTCGGCGGTGAGCCACCACCAGTTCATCTTGGAGCGCCGCCCCGCCGCGTCGACGGCGCAGCCCCGCCGCCGAGCGTCCGAGGGGTCCGGTCACCAAAATCTTTTCATCCGCGCGCGCGCCGCTGCGCAGTACGGCGTCACCCCCGGGGCACTCGCCGAAGACGGTGACCGCGATGGAGACATCGTTGCCTCGGGTGAGGTCACCGCCGACGATGGGGCACGACGTGATCACCGCGGCGTCGCCGACGCCGCGGTGCAACTCCTCGAGATCCGTCCCGGGAGGCGACGAAACCGCAATAACCGCACCGCGCGGGCGGGCCCCCATCGCCGCGAGGTCCGATACCGCCGACGCCACCGCCTTGAATCCGAGGTCCTCGAGGGGAAAGAGCGCCCCGTCGAGGTGGACCCCGAGCACGGCGACGTCGGTGGAGATCAGCGCCTGGCCGACGAAGGGGGCGAGCACGGCGGCGTCGTCGCCGATGTGGCGCTCCCCGCGCGGAATCGGACTACGACCGAGAATCGCGGCGATACGCTTGATGACGTCGTCTTCCCCCCGAGTCGACTCTCCGATCACCGGAGGGTCAGCGGAACTTGACACGGTATTGAACGGTTTGAACGCGCACGCACGACCGCGGCGCGACGAGAGTAATGGAGGCATTACCGGTGACGTACCCGACATCAAATAAGCAACTCATTGACTGGGTCGAAGAAGTAGCGCAACTCACTACCCCCGATCGTATCCATTGGTGCGACGGATCGGAGCGTGAGTACGACGAACTCTGTCAGTTGCTCGTGGACAACGGGACCTTCAAGAGGCTCTCGGACGCGAAGCGTCCCCACAGCTACTACGCGGTCTCGGACCCCAGTGACGTGGCGCGCGTCGAGGACCGCACCTACATCTGCTCGACCCTCGAGATCGACGCGGGTCCGACCAATAATTGGCGCGACCCCGTCGAGATGCGCGCCACCCTCACGGGACTCTTCACGGGGTGCATGAAGGGCCGCACCATGTACGTGGTGCCCTTCTCCATGGGTCCCCTCGGTTCGGACATCGCGCACCTGGGCGTGGAGATCACCGATTCGGCCTACGTGGCGGTGTCGATGAAGATCATGACCCGCATGGGTCAGCCGGTCCTGGACCTGCTGGGTGACGAGGGCTACTTCAGATCGG
>JAJZFO010000347.1 GCA_021805305.1 Actinomycetes bacterium
GGCCCGGGCGCCCCGGGCGCCCCGGGCGGCCCCTGCGACCCGGTCAGTCGCGAGGACCCTCGTGGACCCCCACCGCGGCCACCACGATCTCGGCCAGCTCATCGGGACGGGTGAACTGGGGCCAGTGACCGGTCGCCAGGTCGACGTACGTGACGTCGGCGATCGCGGCCAGCTCCGCGGTCCCGGGCTCACCTTGCAGGACCCACTCCTTGAGCTGGTGGCTGGTGAACTCACAGCAGATCACCGTCACGGGCACGTCGTGACGACGCACGTCGTGCAGGACCTGGAGGTCGCGCGCCGCCCCGACGGGTACCGGGATCGCCCTCTCGCGAAAGTGCGCCCTCATCTCATCGTCCAGGTCGACCAGGTCTGGCGGATCGAAGAGCGACCACTCGGGTAGGGGGATCTCCCCGCCGACCTCGGGCAGGTCCGCGTTGACGCACTCCCCCGCGCCCAGCGGGAGGGCGTCGACGTAGATCACCCTCGAAACCCGATCCGGTCGTTCGTCGACGCTCGCGTGGGCGACGGCGCCGCCCGCCGAGTGTCCGACCAACACGACGGGCCCGTCCACCTGGTCGATCAGACGCACCACCGCGTCGACGTGATCGCGCAGGCCGATCCCCGCGCGGTCCTCGTCCTTCGACGCCATCCCGGGCAGGGTCACCGCGATGACGTCGTGACCGTTGCTCTCCAGCGCGCTGATCACCGGTGCCCACGACGACGCCTCCAACCAGAAGCCGGGGATGAGGAGCACGGTCACGTCTCGAGACTATCCGCGACCGTCGTGGCGCGGCCGTACCCCTCGCGAACGATTGTCGGCCCGGCGCTACCCCTATGGTGGGTGCGGGACCACAAGGGGGCTCAGGGTGTCGATCACGAGGTCGGTGGCGCTACTGCGCGGCGTGAACGTCGGGGCACGCAACCGGCTCTCGATGACCGACCTGGCCCGTTGGTTGGGCGACGCCGGTTTCACCGGGGTGCGCACCTACATCCAGAGCGGCAACGTCGTGCTCGAGCACCCGGTGCACCAGGACGTGGGCGCGATCGTGCACCAGGTGATCGCCGAGAGAGCGCGACTGGACGTCGGGGTCGTGGTGTGTTCCTCGCGCGAACTGATCGACGTCGTCGCGCGAAATCCCTATGTCGGCGTCGAGCCCACGCGGTTGCACGTGTCGTTCCTCGACGCGGCGCCCGACCCGGCGGCGTTGCTCAAGGCGCGTCAGCGCGACTGGTCGCCCGAGGAGTTCACCGTCGAGGACCGGGTGGTCTACCTTCACCTGCCCCACGGGATGGGGCGGTCGGTGATGGTGCCGCGACTCGCGATGCTCCGGCGCGCGACCACCCGCAACTGGAACACCGTCGCGGCGCTCTGCGAGCTCGCCGCGGAGTTCCGCACTCCTTAGCCGAGCCCGAACTCCCCGCGGCGCTCCTCGGGCACCAGGTCGAGGAACTCCTCAGGCTTGCGCGCGATCACCACGCTCACGAAGGGGCACGACGGCACCACCTTGAGTCCGCGAGCGCGCGCGTCGCGAAGTGCGAACTCCACCAGGGTCGTCCCCAGTCCCCGACCCGCGAAGGAGGCGTCCACCTCGGTGTGCACGAGGTCGACCTGCCCCGCGCCCACGCGGTAGTCCACGACGCCCGCCAGGTCGCCATCCACCATCAGCTCGTGGCGACTCCTCTGGTGGTTGTCCCTCATGACCACGTCCATCATCCGATCCCTCCTACGAACGGCCGACTCGTCTACGCCGCGATACTCGCGTGCATCTCCCAGAGCAGGATCTCCGACGCCGACGTCGCGAGCACCCGTTGACCCCCGGTCGCGCTGAGTCGCGCGGCGTCGCCCTCGCCCAGTGCGCCGCTCCCCTCGAGTTCGACCGCGCCGCGCGCGACGAAGAGGTGGAGGAACGGCGCGTCGGGCAGCGTCACGCCCTCACCGGGATCGAGTCGCGCCACGTGCAACGCGGCGTAGCGGTTCGTGATGCGGATCGCCGCATCGTGCGCGTGACGTTGCATCCCCGAGGCGACGGTCACCAGCGAGCCCGCGAGGCGCGACGGTTCGATCTCGAGCTGCTCATAGCCCGGGACGACCGACGTCTCGTCGGGCACCACCCACATCTGGATGAAGTGCACGGGCTCCTCGAGTGGCGCGCGGCCCATCCGCCAAGCGTCGTTCCTCTCCGAATGCAAGATCCCCGTTCCCGCGCTCATGCGCTGGGCCAACCCCGGGTAGATGACCCCCGAATGGCCCGTGGAGTCCTGGTGCACGAGCGAGCCACGCAGCACCCAGGTGACGATCTCCATGTCGCGGTGCGGGTGCGTGTCGAATCCGCTTCCCGCGCGCACCGTGTCGTCATTGTTGACCACGAGCACCCCGTGGTGGGTGTTGGTCGGGTCGTGATGACGCGAGAAGGAGAACGAGTGGCGCGAGTCCAGCCACCCGACGTCGGTGACGAAGCGCTCACTCGCGCGTCGCACGTCGACCGTCGGAGCCATCGGTGTCGAAGTCATCGATTCGCCTCCTCGCGTGGGCCCGGTGTCGTGCCATCTTTAGATGATATGTCAACCATTATAGCGACGTGACGCGCGGGCGTGACCTCGTGGTCGCGACACCCCCGACCCGTGGTCCTACCGGGTGATGCGATCGGCGACGGTCCGTGGACGAGCTGGTCGTGGACGAGGGGGCCCGGAGGCGTGATCTCGCCTCGGGGCCCCCTACGTGGTGGGCGCGGCTGGGGCGTCAGAGTTGACCCCGCGCCGTCGTTCAGGCGTCGCGTCGCACCAGCAGCCAACCCCCCGCCGCGAGCGCGAGCGCCGCGTATCCGCAGA
>JAJZFO010000291.1 GCA_021805305.1 Actinomycetes bacterium
CCGTGACCACCCGCGTCGGCCGCCCAAACAACCATCTGGAGGCGGCGTCCGGATTCGAACCGGAGTACGGGGCTTTGCAGGCCCCTGCCTAACCGCTCGGCCACGCCGCCAGAACGACCATGCTACTCGCCCGCCCTACTTCTTCTTCATCATCAACCGTGCGATGAGATAGACGGCTCCGACCACGATGGCCACCTCAATGACCGTCTTGATCACGCTCGTCAACAACGTGACCAGTATCAGTGCCACGATGGCGGCCAGAACGATGACCCCGATGCGTACCTTGATGTTCTCCACTCTCCGTCCTCCCTGGGCGAGCCCGCGCGCATGTCGGGTTCGCCTCATCTGGTATTAGGATACGGCTCGTGACCACAATGTTGCGGAGAGCGGCGATTTCGACCCTACTGGCGAGTTCCCTGCTGCTCCCCCTCTCGAGCGCCGCGCAAGCTCAGACGAGTCTCGTCGTCAACGTCACCGGTCAGGTGACGAGCCACGTCACCGCCTCCATGCCCCTGGTGCGGCTGCACTTCACCCAGGCGGTGAGTGCCACGCGGCTGCCCGCCCTCCAATTGAATCCCGCCCTGCGGACGCGGTGGCAACAAATCAGTCCCGACGAGGTCCAGGCCGTCGCTCTCGCGGCGCCCACGGCGGCCGTCTCCTACGCCATTTCCCTCCCCGCGACCCTGCGCTGCGCCCTCACGTGCACCGTGACCGCGTCGCACGTGGTACAGACCGCGGTGAACGTGAACGTCTCGTGGGAAGATCAGTTGCTCGCCGAACTCGACTACCTCCCCGTCTCGTTCACCCCCCTCGCGGGGACCGTGACCTCCACCCAGGTCCCGGGTACGTTCGCCTGGCGCTTCGCCGCACTGGCGCCCACCCTGGCCCCCCAGTGGAGTGTCGGCACCGATAACGTCATCGTGCACGGGGCCCTCATGAACTTCCAAAACGTGCACGGACTCGCCACGACCGGCGAGATCGATCCCACCACGTGGAACACCCTGGTGTCCGCCGTCGACACCCACCAGATGGACCCGGCGACGTACAACTACGTCGACGTCGTCGAGTCCTCGCCCGAGTCCTTGACGATGTACCTCAACGGCGCGCCCACCTTTCACGCGCTGGTCAATACGGGCATCGCACAATCGACGACGCAATTGGGCACCTATCCGGTGTACCTGCGCTACACCACTCAAACGATGAGCGGTACCAACCCCAACGGTACGCACTACTCCGATCCCGGTATCCCCTGGGTCTCGTACTTCTACGGGGGCGACGCGCTCCACGGCTTCATTCGAGCGTCGTACGGGTATCCCCAGAGCCTGGGTTGCGTGGAGATGCCCTTCGCCTCGGCGGCCACCGTGTGGCCCCATACCCCCATCGGCACCCTGGTAACGGTCCGCCCCTAAGTCGTCGCGTCGGGTCCGAAGGCGTGACTCCCGCGCTGGCGTTCCACGCGCACGCCCTCGGGGTCGAGGTCGGCCGCCACCCCCACCGACCGCGCGCCGTAGCGACGGCGGATATCGTCGAGTGCGTCACGTAACGACGCGGACGCCACTTGGCTCTGGCGCGACGTCACCACGGCCTCGTCGCGTGCCGTGCCGGGCGCCGTCACGTCAAAACTGAGTTGCACCTGATTAACGTCGCGTTCCAGGAGCGACGACGCGTACACCCCCAGCAGCCGGACCGGTCGGTCAATCTCCACGCTGCGCACGAGTGCCTGGGCCACCGCACCGATGGCCCCCTCGTCGTCAACTCCGAAGGGCAGCGTCTGGGACCGCGAGACGACCGTGAGGTCGTCGAACTTGACGACCACACTCACCGTTCGCGACACCCGAGACTGTGCGCGCAGGGCGCGCGCCACCACCCCGGCGTGATGACGACAGCGCGCCAACACCGGCTCGACTCCCTCGAGGGAGACGGCGAACGTCGTATCGTGACCAACGGACTTAAGGGGCCGGTGCGTTTCCACGACGCGCTCGTCGTCGCCGTGGGCGTAGGCGACGAGGGTGCGCGCCATCGACGAACCGAGGTGGCGCGCGAGGGTGTTCTCGTCTACTTTGGCCAGGTCGCGCACCCAGCGAAGCCCCAACTGATGAAGTTTCTTAGCGGTCTGGGGACCGACGCCCCAGAGGGCGCGTACCGGTAGTTCCGCCAACCACTGCTGTTCCAACGCCGGACTCACCCACACGACACCCGCCCCAGGCACCAGGGCCTGATCCACCACGCGGGGCTTGGAGGTCTTCGACGCCAGTTTGGCGAAGAGCTTGTTTCGTCCGAGGCCCACGCCGCATTCGAGGGCGAGCTCACCGCGAATGCGGCGTCGCAACTCCCACGCGGCCTCCACCGGGCGCACCCCGAGGCGCCCGAGACTGCGCAGGTCGGCGAACGCCTCGTCCAAACCAAGGGGCTCGTACTCGGGGGTCAGGTCATTGATGAGGGCGTGAAAGCGGCGCGAGTATTCCTCGTAGCGATCGAAGCGACCCGGGAGGATGATCAGTTCGGGGCAGAGGCGACGCGCGACCGTGGACGCCATCGCGCTACGAACCCCGAAGCGGCGTGCCTCGTAACTGGCGCTCGCGATCACGCCCCGCTGGGCCGCCCCCCCCACGCACACGGGTTTGTCGCGCAACGCCGGATCGTCGAGGATCTCCACCGACGCGAAGAACGCGTCGAGGTCCACGTGCAGAATCGGCGCTTCCTCGAGGGAGGGAGACTCAACCCGCGAGTTCGACACTGCGAAACGACTCGGCGTAGGCGAGACCGAGCGAGCGTCCGGCCTGCGAGGCCCGTCCGCGCACGACGTCGCTGACCCCTTCGGCGTCGTC
>JAJZFO010000056.1 GCA_021805305.1 Actinomycetes bacterium
ACCTTTCTGCGCTGCCTCAATCACCTGGAGAAGATCGACCGCGGCAGCGTGTTCGTCGACGGCACCCCGGTCGGCTATCGCCTGAACCAGGGCAAGTTCCACGAGATCCGCGAACGCGAGGTGGCCCTGCAGCGCGCGCAGATCGGGATGGTCTTTCAACGCTTCAATCTCTTCTCCAACCGCACCGCCCTCGAGAACGTCGTCGAAGGGCCCGTCCAGGTCCTGCGCGTCAACGCGAAGGAGGCCCACGAGCGCGCGGTGGGGCTGCTCGAACGCGTCGGCATGATGGACTGGGCGGATCGCTACCCCGCCCAACTCTCCGGGGGTCAGCAACAGCGCGTGGCCATCGCGCGCTCCCTGGCGATGAACCCCAAGCTCATGCTGTTCGATGAGCCCACCAGCGCCCTGGACCCCGAACTCGTCGGCGAGGTGCTCAGCGTCATGCGCTCACTCGCGAACGACGGCATGACCATGATCGTCGTCACCCACGAGGTGGGGTTCGCCCGCGAGGTGGCGGACCACGCCGTGTTCATGTTCGACGGGGTGATCGCCGAAGAGGGGCGACCCGCGGACGTGTTCTCGAATCCGACGCACGAACGCACCCAGCAGTTCTTGTCCAAGGTGCTCTGAGGCGTGGCGACCATCTCCCTCGAGGAGTACCGGGGGCACTTCTCGAACGCGCCGGGTTACCTCGACTTCGCCCGCTACGGCCCCCCCTCGGACCTCGTGCGCGACGCGAGCGCCGCGTCGCTGGCGACGGCGTCGCGCGGTGTCGCCGACATCGACGCCCTCAAGGAGCACGAACGCGCGAGTCTCTCGATCGTCGCGCGCATGACCGGGCGACCCAGCGCCGAGTCGGTCACGTTCGCCTCCTCGACGAGCGCGGCCATCACCATGGTCGCCCTGGCCCTCGCGGGTGGTCCGCGCGCGCAGGTCCTGGTCTCACCCCGCGAGTTCCCCGCGAACATCTATCCCTGGGTCCGCGCACAGCGCTTGGGCGGTCCCCGCGTCGTCTGGCTCGACACGCCCGAGGGAAAGGTGACGCCCGAGAGCGTCGCGCGCGTCCTCAGCGCGTCCACGGTGGCGTTGGTGGTGAGCGGCGTCGATTTTCGTACGGGCTACCGGGCCGACCTGGGCGGTCTGCGCGAGGTGCTCGGTGACCGGCTCCTCCTGGTCGACGCTATTCAGGGTTTTGGGTCGTGCGACGTCGATTGGTCGCTCGCCGACGCGGTGATGGCCGGCGGGCAGAAGTGGCTGCGCGCGAGCTGGGGTACCGGGTTCATCTCCCTCTCCTCGCGCGCCGAGACCCACCTGGGCGAGGGCCTCGCGGGGTGGACGGCCGTCGAGGGTCCCACCCGCTACGATGGCGAAATCCACGACACGCTTACCTCGGCCCAGCGGTTCTCGTTGACCAACGGCGACCTGGTGGCGGCGTCTCGTTTGCGCGCCGCCCTCGAACTCCTCGAGAACGTGACGGTGCCCGTGGTGCACGACGCCGTGCGGGCCAGCGTGCGCTCGTTGCGCGACTCCCTCTCGCGTCACGGGGGCGAGACGGTCGTCTCGTTGGACGACGACGAGCTGTCCGGGATCGTGTCGTTTCGCCTGGCGCACGCGTCCCCCGCCCGGGTTCACGAGCATCTGGCGCGCGCGGGACTACAGGTCACGCTCCACGATTCCTACGTGCGCGCGTCCGCGCACGCCACCACGACCTCCGACACACTGGAGGCCTTCGACGCGGCGCTCGCGGAGTTGACGCCGTGAGCCCGTCGGCCAGGGACCGGACCCCGCCCGCGCGGACGCCCCGGGCGACGCCGGCCACGGCGAAGGGACGCCCCGGGATCGACGCGCGCGAGGTGCAACGGCTCGTCGCCACCTCCGCCCTGGATAGCCTGCGCTCCATCGTCCCGCTGCTGGCGCAGGTGATCGGCGCCAATTGCGAAGTGGTGCTCCACGACTTCTCGCGGCTGCCCAATTCGATCGTGGCCATCGGCGGCGACCTGACCCACCGCGCGGTGGGTGACACCATCAATCCCTTCGCCCTCGAGCGCATCCGTGAGGGAGCGGATCGGGACCTGATCAACTACCAGGTGGAACTGGACGACGGACGGATCCTGCGCTCGTCGACGATCTTCGTGCGCACGGCCGACGGCGTGGCCGAGGGGTGCCTGTGCGTCAACCTCGACGTGAGCGATCTGATCAAGATGCGTTCGGTGATCGACGCGATGATGGTGTCGGCGGGGGGAGTCGACGACGTGGTCCTCGATACCCCCACGGTGCTCAGCGTTCACGAGACCTTCCCCAAGACGGTGGAGGAGGTGATGGCCGAGACGGTGTCCCAGGCGATCGCCAACGTGGGCGTGGAGCCCGGCCTCATGCACAAGCGGCACAAGATGGAGGTGGTGCGCCTCCTCGAGGCGCGCGGACTCTTCCTGGTGCGCGACGCCGTCGACTTCGTCGCCCAGGAACTCCACGTCACGCGCTTCACCATCTACAACTACTTGAACGAGCTCAAGGCCCAGTCGGCGCTCACCGCGTCGACGCCCCCGACGACGAAGGCGCGCGGGGCGACCCCGCGGCGGTGATCGCGGCCACCGGGGCGCGACGACGCGACAAGAGAGGACACGTTATGGAGAAGCAGGGAGAGCGGGGCCCGTCGGTGAAGGTCCCCGGCGCGCCGTATTCGTCGGCCGTGCGGGTGGAGTGCGGCGAGGCGCTCTTGTTCGTCTCGGGTCAACTGCCGGTGAACCCCGAGACCGGTGAGATCGATTCGTCCGACGTGGCCCACCAGACGACGATGGCGATGCGCAACGCCCTGCGGGTCCTCGACG
>JAJZFO010000246.1 GCA_021805305.1 Actinomycetes bacterium
GACCTTAAGAAGGCGCCCTCGGTCGCCGAGACGCTCGATTGCGCCCGCACCCTGGTCATCCTGGGTCGCGACGAACTGGGTGAGGACCTGGTGGTCGAGACGTTGCATATTCTCCTGAAGTACCAGTCGGACATCGAGAAGGCGACGCGCGAGATTCTCGGGCGTGCGTCCTAGCGCGTGCTGGACCTGCTCAGCTCCTTCATCGGCGAGTTGCGCACCGTGGGTATCTCGGTGTCGATGAGCGAGACCGTTGACGCGGCCCGCGCGCTCGAGACCATCGACGTCGCCGACCGCGCACTCTTTCGCTCGGCGCTGTGCGCCACGCTGGTCAAGAGCGGTGACCATCTCAGCGCGTTCGACACGGCGTTCGACGTGTTCTTCGCCCATCGGCGTCTCGACGGTGACGTCGACACCGAACTCGTCCCCGACGCCGGCGCGCGCGACGCCGGCGCGCGCGATTCGCCCGAGCGGTCCGGCGCGCAGTTGAGCCAACAATTGTTCGACGCGCTGCGCGAGAACAACGTGCGGGCCATGCGACAGAGTGCCGCGGAGGCGGTGGCGCGTTACGGCGGCGTCGAGCCCGGACGACCGGTCGGGGGCGCGTACTACCTCTACCGCACGCTGCGCCAACTCGAACTCGAGGAGATGGAGCGGCGCCTGGTGGGCCTGAGCCTCGCGGCCAACCCCGACGCACTGAGTGAGCGACTCGCCAGCGACGACGCCCACCAGCGCGTCGAGCACTTCAAGACCATGGTGGCCACCGAGATCCGCGAACAGTTGGTCCAGGACCGCGGGGCCGCCGCCCTGGCCGAGTCGGTGCGCGAGACCCTGCCCGAAGACATCGACGTGATGCACGCCAATCGCGAGGAACTGGCCCAGCTCGAACGCGCGCTTCGTCCCCTAAGCCGTAAGTTGGCGGTGCGTCTCGCGCGTCGACGCCGGCGCCGTCATCGGGGCCCCGTCGATCTGCGCCATACGGTGCGCAGTTCGCTCTCGACCGGTGGCGTGCCCATCGACGTCCGGTTCAAGCCCCCGCGCCCCGCGAAGCCCGAGATCGTGGTCATCGCGGACGTCTCGGGATCGGTGGCGTCCTTCGCGCGCTTCACCCTGCACCTGGTGCACGCCATCTCGAGTCAGTTCTCCCAGGTGCGAAGTTTCGTCTTCGTCGACGGGCTCGACGAGGTGACGCACCTCTTCGCGGAGTCCGACGATCCCGCCGTGGCGGTGGAGCGTATCAGCGCCGAGGCGGACGTGGTGGCGGTCGACGGTCACAGCGACTACGGCCGGGCCCTGAGCATCTTCGCGCAGCGCTACGCCCCCGAGCTGACGCGGCGCACGACCGTGCTGATCCTGGGTGACGCCCGCAACAATTACCACCCGGCGCGCGCCGAGGCGCTCGAGGAGATCGCCCATCGCGTTAAGGCGCTCTACTGGCTCAATCCCGAGCCCGTGAACTACTGGAACAGCGGTGATTCGATACTGAGCGTCTACGCCGCACACTGCGACGCGGTCTTAGAGTGTCGTACGCTGCGCCAACTCGAAACGTTCGTGGGAGGACTGAACTGATGTACATCGAACCGCCACCCGGATTTCGCACCAGCGGTGACGAACCCCGCGGGACGCGCCTGGTCCTCGTGCGCCACGGCGAAGCCCACTGCAACGTCGCGGGCATCGTGGGGGGACCCCGCGGTTGCACGGGTCTGACCGACCTGGGGCGCGAGCAGGCGGCCGCGCTCGCCCGGCGTGTCGGGTCATCGCACGAATTCGATGGCGTGACGGCGCTGTATTCGTCGGTGCTCGAACGCGCTAAGGAGACCGCGTCGATCGTGGCGGGGTCGCTCCCGCACACCACGGTGGTGGCGGACTGCGACCTGTGCGAACTGCACCCGGGTCGCGCCGACGCCATGAGCTGGGACGAGATGATCGAGGCCTTCGGGGGTCCCGACTGGGACCGTGACCCCGACGAGCCCTTCGCCCCCGAGGGGGAGTCCTGGACGGGGTTCTACGAGCGCTGCGTGGCGGCGTTCGAGCGCTTGAGCCGGGCGCACCCGGGTGAGCAGGTCCTGTTGTTCGTCCACGGCGGCGTGATCGAGCAAGCGGTCAAGCTCGCCATCGGGTCACCCGCGGCGCAACGCCTCCTGCTACGCACCGAGCATTGTTCGATGACCGAGATCGAACTCGACGCCGGGCGCGTGCGCCTGCTGCGCTACAACGACCGCGCGCCGCGGGCGGTCACGGCGCGCTGAAGGAATTCACTGACGTGAAAGGCCATGTCGAGGCTCTGTGAGGCGTTGAGACGGGGGTCACAGATCGAGGTGTAGTTCGTGTCGAGGTCCGATTCGTCCAACTGGTCGCCGCCACCGAG
Organism: Actinomycetes bacterium; assembly: GCA_021805305.1. The sequence continues at coordinate 2,366 of JAJZFO010000246.1, forward strand.
GCACTCGGTGACGTTGCCCCCCGTCAATTCGATGTGCAACCCCGAGGGCCAGGTCCCCAGGGCCTGGTGCACCGCGAAGAACTGCGCTACTTCGGTGAGGACGTCGTCGAACCGCCGCGTCTTCTGTCCGCCGCTGGCCTTGAAGGTGTTGCCGTGCATCGGGTCGCAGGTCCACAACACCTCGGCCCCCTCCGCCTTCATGGCCTCCACGAGGGGCGGGAGTAGTTCGCTCACCCGGTCGCGGCCCATCCGCGAGATCAAGGTCAGTCGCCCGGGTACGTTGTCCGGGTTGAGCAGCGAGTGCAGGGTCACGAGGTCTTCGACGCTGGTGCTCGGACCGACCTTGAGACCGAGCGGATTGGCGACGCCGCGCAGGAACTCCACGTGCGCCCCGTCCACCTGGCGCGTGCGGTCGCCGATCCAGAGCATGTGCGCCGAGCAGTCGTACCAGTCACCGGTCAG
>JAJZFO010000350.1 GCA_021805305.1 Actinomycetes bacterium
TCATTCCGACGGTGTTCAATCCGCGCGTGTCCAAAGCGGTCGCGGAGGCGGTCGAACGCGTGGCGCGGGCCCACTGATCCCCCGTGAAGGGCCCGTGGGCGGTTCACGGGGGCGACCAGATCAGCCGACCAGGTTGCGTGACTGGTGACGCTGACGCGAGTGCGTGCTGAAGTGGTGGTGGTCGAGGCGCGCGTTGAGCATGCGCGTGTCCTCGTCGGCGCTGCCCGAGAGACCTTCGGCCAGCATTTCGCGGGCGATCACTTCGTTGGAATCAGCGTCGTCCTTGGCCAGAATTTCTTGGAACTTGGAAAAGGGGTTTGATTTCATACGTACACCTTGCCGTCCTCCGAGGGTCTTCGTGTCATCTATTTTTGAAATAGAGACGATATCTACCATCTCATTAAGTGATGAGATGAGCTGACGTGATGGTACGAGACGTCGCGCGACCGCGGTGCGTCGACGTGCGACCGGTGGACGATCGGAGTGCGAACACCGGCGCGACGCCGCGAACGAAGATTCTCACGAGAGTCAGGGGTGTGTTCAACGCCCGCGTCCCGCGCCCCGTGATTGGGTCAGCGCACTCGCGCGAGCGGGGCGCCCGCACCGCTCACCACGGTGGGGCGGAGGGCCCGACGCGATGACGCAATGTCACGCGCTCGTCACGGGGGTCATTCGGTATCATCGCTCGCATCGTCATCCCCGACGCGACCGAGGTAGTGACTGCGTGAACGTACTCTTCATCACCCTGGATCAATTCCGCGGCGATTCCTACGGTGCGTCGGGTCACCCCGTGGTCAAGACCCCCACGTTGGACCGACTCGCCGCCCTGGGCGTTCGTCTCGCGCGGCACTACTCGCAGGCCGCGCCCTGCGCGCCGGGGCGCGCCGCGCTCTACACCGGGACTTACCAGATGAACAACCGCGTGGTGGCCAACGGTTCCCCCCTGGAGGACCGCTTCGACAACGTGGCGCGCCTCGCTCGCCGGGCGGGGTATCGGCCCACGCTGTTCGGCTACACCGATCAAGGACTGGACCCGTCGCGCGCGCACGGTCGTGACGACCCCCGTCTCGACCGCTACGACGGCATCCTGCCCGGATTCGCCGTGGGCCACTACCTCCCCGAGAGTCAGGTCACGTGGGTCGAGTACCTGCGCGAGCGGGGTTACGACGTACCCCTGGGCTGGGCGCCGGCCCTGCGCGGCGAATCGGAGCGGCCCGCCGAACACTCACTAACGGGATTCTTGACGGGCAAGTTCCTCGACTGGCTCGACGTGCAGGACGAGGGATGGTTCGCCCACGTCAGTTTCTTGCGGCCGCACCCGCCCTACGCCGCGGCGGGCGAGTACTCGCGTCGTTACGATCCGGCGGACGTGGACCTGCCCATCGCTGCGGTGGACGCCGGCGAACGACATCCGTTGCACGAGGCGGCTGTGGGCTTCGCGTACTGCGCCGCCCCCGACGGCGAGGATGCGCTGCGCCACCTGCGCGCCCAGTACTACGGCATGATCGCCGAGGTCGACTTTCACCTCGGGCGGATCGTCGCCGCTCTCGAGGAGCGCGGCGAGTTCGACGACACCATCATCGTCGTCACGTCGGACCACGGCGACCAGTTGGGCGATCACGGACTCATCGAAAAGTTAGGCTTCTTCCCCCAGAGTTACCACGTCATCGGTATTTGGCGCGATCCTCGGTCGCGTCACCCGGGTCGCGTCATCGAGCACTTCACCGAGAACGTCGACATCGCGCCCACGCTCGCCGCGGCACTCGGCGTGGAGGTTCCCGCCCAATTCGACGGTCGCGTGATGTCCCCCCTCTTCGATGGACTCGACGTCGCGTGGCGCACGTCGGTGCACTACGAGTGGGACTACCGAGCGCTGTCCCTGGCGAGCGCGACGCAGCCCTGGCCCTTCGATCGATCACTGTCGCGGCAGAATCTCGCGGTGTCGCTCAACGCCGAGACGGCGTACGTCCACTTCGGTGACGGTTCACACCTGTGTTTCGACCTGGCGACCGATCCCACCTGGCGCACGCCGGTGACCGACACGTACCGGGTCCTCGCCGCGGCCCAGGAGATGCTGGCCTGGCGCCAAGAACACTTAGCGCGCGAGTACACGGACCTGTTGCTCGAACCCGCACGACCGGGACGCTGGCCGAGCGCGCTGCGACGCTGAGACTCACGTACCACCGCGCGCGGTGGACTCGCGGCGCCACCCGGGGCGGGGCTCGCGACGGCGTCGCAAATGACGCGCGGGTGACGTGGACGTGTCGAGTGCTCACCCTTTCGTCACGCTCCCATTACCGCGTTCGGTTATTTCCCTCGCCGTTCGCGGACTCATCGCAATCATTTCATTTTCGTCATGGATGCGTCGCCGGGGACTCTGTTTATATAGCCGCATGAACCTCACCACCCACAAAATTCGGCGCGCCCCTAAGGCTCGCCTCTTGGCCGCGATCCTCGGATCGACGGTGGCTGTCTCATCCCTCACCGTCATGAGCGTCAGCGCGGCGACGTCGCACTCGGTCCCGACCTTGCTGCTGTACAACGCGCAGGGTTACGGCGACAAGGTCGCGGCCGCCTTCAACGCCACCAACCCCGGCTTCAAGATCGTCGTCGACGACGACTCGACCGGTCCCCTGTTCACGAAGATCCAGGCCGAGATGGCCGCGGGCAGTCCTAAGTGGGGCCTCTTCTGGGCGGACGGCGCGACCCCCTTCGCCGCGCTCGACAAGTTGGGCTACCTGGCGCACAACATCGTTGCCCCGAGCACGCCCTACAACGCCGCCGGCCTGAGTAACCTGCCCGCCGATAAGAGCTTCGCTCCCACCGGCCTCACGGTCGTGGGTTCCCTGTGCTACGACTCGGTGGCCGCGCGCGGCATCACCCTGCCCTCCACCTTCGCCGGACTGGCCAAGCTGCCCGCCGGGGTCCTGGGCATGAACGACCCGACGCAGTCGGGCCCGACGTTCCCGTTGATCGCGGGCGTCATGGCCCACCTGGGCGGCATCACGGCGAGCATGAAGCCCACGACGGCCCAGGTCAACGCGGCCATCAAGAAGGGCGAGGCCTACTTCATGGCGCTCAAGAACAACGGCTTGCAGGTGCACCCCACCAACGGCCCGACCCTCGGTGCGATGGAGACGAACCCGGCAACCCTCGACATGGCCATCATTCAGTCGTCGGCCTGCTACGGCGACATCAACGCTCAGCCCAAGCCCTTCTGGCCGACCGGCAAGGTGAAGTACCTCGACTATTCCGTCGCCCTCTCGAGCAACCTCGCGGTCGACAATAAGTTGTCGCCGGCGCTGCAGAAGGACGCCGAGAAGTTCGTGGCCTTCGTCGCCTCCGCCGCGGGCCAAGTCGCCATGCAGCACGGCGACCCGTACGGTGACGGCCTGTTCTGGCCGGTCATCAAGGGCGTCGCCCCCGAGAAGTTCGTGCCCAACTTCAACGTGACCCACGCGTTCACGATCAACCCCTACGTGTGGGGCCCGCTGGAGAACCAGATCAACACCTGGTTCGTCAAGAACATCATCAACTGAAGTCGTCCCCGTCAACTCCGACCCGGCTACCTGCGTAGCCGGGTCGGAGTTGCGAGGTCTCACTCTCGTGGCCATCGAAACCTTCCTCGCTGAAACGACGCCGACGCGCCCACCCCGGGCGCGTCGGCGCCGCGTGCGCTGGTCCGGTCTCGTGGTGTGGGTCGTGCTGATGGGGTTGATCATCGTCCCGGTCCTGACCTTCGTGGCCGTGGCGGTCAGTCCGCGACTCTTTCGACAGGGCACCTCCTACTTCACGCTGTCCAACATCGCGTCCGCCTTCCAGGGGTACACCGGCCGCGGAATCCTCGACTCCCTGTGGGTCGCCACGTTGGTGGGCGTCCTCGCGGTGTCCTTCGCGACCGTCATCGCCTGGATCGTGCAGCGCACCAACGTCTACGGTCGCCGCATCTGGTCCGGTTCGATGTGGCTACTGCTCCTGATCCCGACGTGGATGACCACGCTCGGCTGGACCGACGTCGTCGCCCCGGGGGAGCTGGGATCGGCGCTCGGCGTCCATACGCTCTTCTTTTACCACATGTTCTTTGGGGCGTCGGGCATCGTGTTCGTCCTCTCGACCGCCGCCCTGCCCTTCTCCTACTTCGTGATTTCGGTGGGGATGCGCGGTCTCGGCTCGGAGTTCGAAGACGCCGCGCGCGTGCACGGCGCGGGTCGTCTGCTGACCGTACGCACGGTGCTACCCATCATCGCGCCCGCCCTGCTCAGTGCGTTCGTCATCTCCTTCGCCGAGGCCATGAGCGACTTCGGCGTGGCCTTCACGCTGGGGTCGTCCGCCCACTTTCCCATCGCCACCTACACCCTCTTCAACGCCATCTACGCGTTTCCGGCGAATTTTCCGGTGGCCGCGGTCATCGCGGGGGTGCTCATCCTCGCCACGGTGCCCCCCGTATTCCTCCAAGCGCGGGTCATGCGCGGTCGCTCCTACGCCGTGTTGAGCGGTCGCACCAAGTCGGTGCGCCGTCACCAGTTCGCCACCGCGACGCGCCTGGCCATCACCGGCGCCCTCGGCCTCTTCATGTTCTTCGTCCTGGGCCTGCCGCTGCTGGGCGCCATCACGAGTTCCCTCACCAACACCGACAGTTTCATCACCGCCACGGGCATCCACTGGACGCTGCAGTCGTACCGGGACGTCTTTCAGCCGCTGCCGTCCTTCACCACCCTCGGCCCCCCGTTGTGGACGTCGAACCAGTTGGGGATTTGGGTGGCCAGTGGCACCCTGGTGCTGGCCTACGTGTTGGCCCGGCGTATGGCGTCACGCAACCCGGGCCTCGGGCAGCGCATCACCGACGTCTTCCTCCTGGGTTCCATCGCGATCCCCGGCATCGTGCTCGGCGTCGGCTACATCTTCTTCTACGACCAACACTTCATCACCGCCCACGTCGTCGACCTCTACGAGACGATGCCGCTGCTGATCATGGGCCTCATCGCGTCGGCTGTCCCGTCGCAGGCGCGACTGTTGACGGGGCCCGTGGGCCAGTTGCAGTCCTCGCTCACCGAGGCGGCCCGCGTCCACGGCGCCAGCAAGTGGCGCGCCTTTCGCTCGACGTCGGTGCCGCTGCTGTCGCGGGCGCTGGTGTGGGCGTGGCTGCTGACCTTCACCAAGACGATTTCGGAACTCGCGGTCGCCCAGATCCTCTACCAGCCCGGCCACGAGCCGGCGTCGGTGGTAATCGAGACGTACCTGGGGACTATTTTCGCGCCCATCGGATCCGCCGCCACGGTGATCACCCTGACGGAGATGGTGGGGGTCATCGGCGTCGTGCTCTTGATCTTCCGCCTCGTCCTACCCGCGGGGTGGCGTCGCATCGGAGAAGCCGGAGCCCCCTCATGAGTCGTCCCGTGGTCGAGCCGTCGCGCATCGAAATCAAGAACGTGCGCAAGGAGTTCGGCGCCAAGGTGGCCCTGAACGACGTGTCGCTGGTGGTGGAACCGGGCACCTTCACCGTCTTACTCGGTCCCTCGGGCTCGGGTAAGACGACGTTGCTGCGGTGTCTGGCGGGGATTGAGCAGCCCAGCGCCGGCGAGATCGTCATCGGGGGCCAGGTGGTGTTCGGGCCCGGGCGCTTCGTCGCGCCCGAGAAGCGGGGCCTGTAGATGGTCTTTCAGGACTACGCCCTCTGGCCGCACCTGAGCGTGCGCAAGAACATCGCCTTCCCCCTCATCAGTTCGTCGCTGTCGAAGTCGGAACGCGCCCAGCGCGTCGGCGACCTCCTCGAACGCGTGGGTATCGCCCACCTCGCCGATCGTTACCCCAACGAACTCTCCGGCGGCGAGCAGCAGCGCGTCGCCCTCGCGCGCGCGCTCTGCGCGCGCGTGGGACTGGTCCTCTTCGACGAACCCCTCTCGAACCTCGACGCCGACCGCCGCGACCAACTGCGCATCGAGATCGCCACCCTCACGCGCGACGCGGGGGTCACCGCCGTCTACATCACCCACGACCAGTCCGAGGCCTTCGCCCTGGCCGACCGCGTGGGGGTGCTGCGCAACGGTGAATTGGTGCAGTACACCCGACCCGAGAAGATCTACCGTCACCCCAAGAGCGCCTTCGTGGCGCGCTTCACCGGCATCGCCGGGGAGTTCGCGGTCCAGCGGGTGCGCGAGGTGAGCGACAAGCGCGTGGAAGTCCAGCTCCCGTTCGCGCCGCACCTCTGTATCGAGGCGACCAAATCCGAGAACAGCCCCTACGACACCGATCCGCACCTCTTCGTGCGCGCCGCGGGCGTCACCCTGGTGCCCCCGACCTCGAGCGCCGGTGCGCCGGGGGTGATCCGGGACGTCGCCTACAACGGTCGCGGCTACGAGCACGTCATCGACGTCGGCGAGAAGGAGACCCTGACGAAGGTCTATTCGCCCGATCGCTACGAGCGCGGCGACTGCGTCAAGGTAATGTTTGACCCCGTGTCGTGCTTCGTCATGAACTCCCAGGAAGGGGCGTGATTCCGTGATCGCAACCACCGTATCCTCCGGTGTCGTCGTCTTAGTCGGCGCCGTGTTCCTCGCGTGCGCCGTCGAAATGGTCGAAGCCCTGACCATCGTCTTCGCCGTCGGCCACACCCGCGGGTGGCGCTCGGCCTTCGAGGGGGTGGGCGCCGCCCTCGTGGCCCTCACCGCCCTGGTCGCGGTCTTCGGACCGGCGCTGATCCACGTTCCCCTGACCTGGCTGCGTTTGATCGTGGGCGGGGTCTTGTTGATCTTCGGAATGCAGTGGCTGCGCAAGGCCATCCTGCGCTCGAGCGGTCTCAAGGCCAAGCACGACGAGGACGCCATCTACCAAGAGACGGTGGCGGAGTTGGAGAACGTCGCACCGGGCACCAACCGCGACCGGGTCGCGTTCGTCATGGCCTTCAAGGGGGTCTTCTTGGAGGGCCTGGAGGTCGTGATCACGGTGCTGACCCTGGGGACGTCGGCGCACCGACTCGGTCTGGCGTCGGCCGTCGCGGCGGTGGCGCTGGTCCTGGTGGCCGTCGTCGGCGCCGTCGTCGCCCGGCAACTCTCGAGCGTCCCCGAGAACGCCATGAAGATGAGCGTGGGGGTCCTGCTGGTGACCTACGGGACCTTCTGGGTCGGCGAGGGCCTCAAGGTGCGCTGGCCCGGCAACGACTCGTTCCTCCTCGCCTTCGTCGGTATCTACGCGCTGGTGTGCTGGATCCTGGTGGCCCTCATCAAGCCCAAGAACCCCTCGAGCCCGGTGAAGGTGGACGCGTGAAGGATCGACCCCTGTTCCTGCGGTTGCTCCGGGGCTTCGCGATGTTCTGGTGGGACTTCTTAGTGGGCGACACGCCCGAACTCTTCGTCGCCGCGCTGGTCATCATCGCGACGGTGGCGCTGCTCAGCGAGCGCTGGCACGACAACGCGGTGGCGGTGGTGGCGCTACCCGTGCTGGCGATCGCCGCCCTGGCGCTGTCGGTGCGGCGCGCCAGCCGGGCGACGAAGCGTTAGTAGCCCTAGGCGAAGGCGGCGTCGAGGGTGATCACCGTGCCGGTGAGCGCCTTGGACACCGGGCAGGACGCCTTGGCCGCCTCGGCCACGTCGCGGAACCCCGCTTCGTCGAGGCCGTCCATGACGCCGCGCACGGTCAGGTGGATGCCCGCGATTCGAAAGCCCCCGGCCGGATCGGGCTCCAGGGTGACGTCGGCGCTGACGTCGAGGGTGCCCGGCGTCGCGCCGGCGCGCGCGATCAGCGCGGAGCACTGCATGGCGTAACACGCCGAATGCGCGGCGGCGATGAGCTCCTCGGGGCTGGTGACCCCTTCGGCGTCGTCGGCGGCGCGCCGCGGGAAGTTGACCTCGAAGTGGCCGGCGCCGCTACTGGCCAGTCGCACGACGCCCGATCCGTCGTTGAGGCCACCGGTCCAGTGGGTCTGCGCGTTACGTGTCGGCATGCGGAATCTCCTGTCGTTAGTTCGTCCGAGGGCATCCTAGTGACCCGTCGCCGGATCCCGCCGCCACTCCGCGGGGGTGCTACGACGCGGGGCGCGCTCCGAAACGGTTGGGCTCCACGCTCGGCTGGGCGAGCAGGTACCAGTTGAACAGGGGCACCAGGACCCACCAGCCCACGTGGTTGGTGTCGTGCAGTCGGCGCACGGCGACGGCCACCGACGGGACAACGAGGCCGAAGTCGTAAACGAGGTAGAGGTGGGTGAAGAAGATGACGATCACCCAACCGATGCACCACGCCAGGACCCAGTACCAGTACTCGGCGCGCGAGGCGCGACCGTTGAAGACGGCGTACTTCTGGAGCCCGCTGCGTATCGCTTGATTGATGCCCACGTCGTCTCCTTGTGTCGTGCTTACAAACTACCGAGGTCCCCGCGCCGTGGCGTGATCAGCCGGTGTTGCGCAGTCCGGTCGCGATGCCGTTAATCGTCAAGAGCAGGGCGCGTTGGAGGGTGTCGTCGACGGGACCGTCGTTCTCTCGTTGGGCGCGCACGCGCTCGAGGAGTTGGATCTGCATGAGCTGCAGGGGGCGCAGGTAGCGGTCGCGCGTCTCGAGCGTGGTCGCGAGCAGGGTCTGAGATTCTAGGAGTCGTGCGCCGCCGGTGATGTTCAAGAGCTCGCGCACGGTCACCTCGTGCTCGGCCACGATCATCTCGAAGAGGTAGTGCAACGCCGGGTCCACCAGGTGCTCGACGTAGTGGCGCGCGACGTCGAGGTCGGTCTTGGCCAGGGTCATCTCGACGTTCGAGATGAAGGTCGCGAAGAAGGGCCACTCGCGATACATCTGGTGCAGGTCCTCCTCGTGGCCGGCTTCGCGCGCCGCCCGCAGGCCCGAACCCACGCCGTACCAGCCCGGCACGATCTGGCGCGACTGCGTCCACCCGAAGACCCAGGGGATCGCGCGCAGGGACTCGATGCCGTCCTCGCCCGTGACGCGCCGCGCGGGACGTGAACCCATGTGCAGGTTGGCGAGCTCGGTGACCGGGGTGGAACTGGTGAAGTAGGCGGGGAGGTTCGCGTCGCCCACCAGGCGCCGGTAGACCGGCAGGGAGGTGTCGGCGACGAGCGACATGGTGGCGTTCCAGACGTCGAGTTTGAGCGGGTCGACCCAGGGCTTGGTGTGAAAGACCACCGCTTCGAGCACGGCCGCCAGGAGCAACTCGAGGTTCTCGCGCGCGAGGGAGGGCAACAGGTACTTGTCGGAGATCACCTCGCCCTGTTCGGTGATCTTGATCGAACCGTTCAAGACGCCGTAGGGCTGGGCCAGGACGGCGTCGTGGGTGGGTCCGCCCCCGCGCCCCACGCTGCCGCCGCGACCGTGGAAGAGGCGCAGGTGGATGCCGTGACGCGCGGCGACGTCGCGCAGCTGGCGCTCCGCCAAGTGGATGCCCCACTGCGAGGCGGTGATGCCGGCGTCCTTGTTGGAGTCGGAGTAGCCCAACATGATCTCTTGCTCGTCGCCGCGTAACTCGACGAGCCGGCGGTAGCCGGGGACACCCAAGAGGGTCTCGAAGATCTCGCCGGCGTGGTGCAGCTCGTCGAGCGTCTCGAAGAGGGGGGCGAAGCCGACGCGCGCGACGCCGGAGGCGAGGTCGACCAGTCCGGCCTCGCGCGCGAGCACCACCGCCGCCAGGAGGTCGTCAGCCCCCTTGGTCATGGACACGATGTAGGTCTCGCACGCGTGGGTCCCGAAGTGGTCGATGATCTCGCCGATGGCGAGGAAGGTGCGGAAGGTCTTGAGGTTGACGTCGGCGAGGGGGCCCGGGTAGGAGAACAGGGGCCGACGCGAGTCGAGCTCGCGACTCAGCACGGCCAGTCGCTGGGGACGCGTCAACGACTCGTAGCGGTCGGGGATCTCCTCGAGCCGGTCCATGAGGACGGCCAGGACCGCGTGGTGGGCGTGCGCGTGCTCGCGCACGTCCAGGGTGGTGAGGGTGAGGCCGAAGGCCGACACCGTGATGAGGGAGCGCTCGAGGGTGCCGCGCGCCAGGCGTTCGGACCCGTTCTCGATGAGCGAGTCGTAGAGCAGCGTCAAGTCGTCGAGTAACTCCTGGCTCGAGGCGTAGTCGAGTCCGGCGCGGTGACGACCGCGCTGTTCCATCCGGCGCTGGGTCTCCTCGAGGCGCACGCGAATGCAGCTCAACTTGAGACGGTAGGGCTCCTCGGCGTTCAGTCGCAGGTACCGCGACTCCGGGTTGAGGCGGGTGAGGTCGTCGGCCAGGGAGAGCCGCAACGCCTCCGAAATGCCGACGTGCTGCGTGGAGACCGAGATCTCGTCCATCAACTTGCCCAGCATGGCGCGCAGCGCGCGCACGGCGAAGTCCAGGGCCAGGTCCACCACCGAGGCCGTCACCTCCGGGGTGACGAAGGGGTTGCCGTCGCGGTCGCCGCCGATCCAGGTGCCGAAGGTGAGGGGACGACTGCTCGGCGCGAGCGACACGCCCAGACGCTCGGCGTTGGAGACCAACTGTTCCAGTACGTCGGGGACGACGCTGCGCATGAGGTGGTCCACGTAGTGCAGGGCGTTGCGCGCCTCGTCGAGCACCTCGGGTCGTTCGAGGCGTAGTTCGTCCGTCTGCCAGAGGGTGTCGATCAACTCGGCGGCTCGGCGCTGTCGCAACGTCTCGCGCAGGGGCGAGTTCGTGGCGCTGGACTCGTCGAGCAACGTGCTGATGGAGCGAAGTTTCAACAGCACCGAACGACGGGCGGCCTCGGTGGGGTGGGCGGTGAAGACGGGGCGCACGGCCAGGTTGTGGACGGCCGCCGCCACGTCATCCCTGGTCACGGTGCCGGCGTCGATGGCCGCCAGGATCTCGTCAGCGACGCGGGCGAGCGGGCCGTCGTCGTCGTTACGTCGCTGGCGACCCTGGCGGGCGCGGTGCGTCTGCTCGGTGACGTTGGCGAGGTGGAAGTACGCCGAAAAGGCCCGGACCAACTGACTGGCGGTCGCCAGGTCGAGGTTCTCGAACTCGCGGAACGACGACGCCATGTCGCGACCCGCGCTGGAGCGCACCGATTCGACCAGGGCCAGGAACTCCTCGCCCTCCTGGCGGCGCAGGGTGTCGTCGAGCAGGGCCGCGAGAGCACTCAGGTCGCCGTAGAGGGCGTCGCGGTCGTCGAACACGGTGGAGGACGCGGAGAGAACCGATCGCGCCGTCAGTGCGGATGGTTCAGTCATCTCACAACGTTACAAAAAATCTTCAACTCGCCGTTCCAGGGGCCGACGATCGTGGTGCCCGGGCACCGTGACGGCGCGCGGCGACCCACTGAAACGCCTGCTCGCTGCCCCAGGGGGTGCGGTGGATCTCGTGGCGTTGGTCGACGACGGAGAAGTCGTCCCCGAGGAGGGCGGTCAACTCCTCGGGGCCGTAGCGCGTGACCGGGAGTCCCGAGCAGGACTCGGGTCCGTCGAGGGCGAAGACGCCGATCACGACCGCGCCGTCGGGGGCGAGGACCCGACGCAGGGTGCGCGCGTAGAGCGCGGCGAGGTCGGGGGCTAAGAAGTGCAAGACCGCGCGGTCGTGCCAAACGTCGAAGCGGCGCGAGCTGACCCATGTCGTGACGTCC
>JAJZFO010000138.1 GCA_021805305.1 Actinomycetes bacterium
CAAGAATCGCCAACCACTGGTGGCCGTTGGCCCGAGGGCCGCGAACGCGGGCTGCACCAGGGCGGCCGACCACTGGATCAAGGCGGCGCCCAGGATGATGAAGCCCGCTCCGCTCAGCGAGACGCGATGCGGCGCCGGGGACACCGCGTCAGCCGAGCTGTAGCCCGCGCCGATCGGCGTCGAGCTCCCACACCACTCCCGCCACCGAGTGACGGACGAGGAAGTCGCGGGCCGCGGCGGCCACCGTCGCCGACACCTCCTGCTCACAGAGCGCCAACATCGTCGAGCCCGCACCCGACCAACACGAGCCAGCGGCGCCCGCCTCGCGCAATTCAACCAGCAGGGGGGCCGCGAAGGGCAGCAACGACATGCGATAGGGCTGGTGCAGGTAGTCATCCATCGACGCCGCCACGAAATTCTCGTGCTCGGCCAAGCCCGCGATCAACATCGCCACGGCGCCCACGTTGCGTACCGCGTCGCCAAAGGGAACCTGGGCCGGCAAGACGGCGCGTGCCGCGACGGTCGAGAGTTCCTCGTCGGGTACGACCGCCACGAAACGCCAGCGCTCGTCGAGGGCGAGGGCGCGCGTGAGGATCTCGCCGTCGTCCTGGATTCGCGCCACCACCAGACCGCCCCGCATCGACGCGGCGGCGTTCTCGGCGTGCCCGTCGACCTCGCAGGCGATGCGAATGGCGCGCGGCGAGCCCGCGGCGGCCGCGGCGGCCAGCGCGATGCCCGCCGAGGAACCCAGTCCCCGCGACAGGGGGATCTCGGACCTGACGTGGATCGCGAAATCGTGGTGTCCCAGGACCTGGGCGGCCACTCGGGCACCCAGATGGTTCTCGTCGTCGTAGAGGCCCGCCCCGAACCCCTCACTGGTGATGGAGAACCCGTCGGCGGGCGCGACGCTGACCTCGACGTAGCGCGTCAGCGCCACGGCCAGAGCGTCAAAGCCCGGACCGAGGTTGGCGGAACTGGCGGGGACGCGTGCGAGCATGGAGTCAGCGTAGGCGTTGCAGGAGCGTCTCGGGAGCGACCGCGTGCGCCACCGTCAGGGCCACCCGATGCGTCGTGCCCTCGTCGATGTTCAACCATCCCACCACGTCGCCCGGCGCAACACCTCGGTGCTCGGTGTTGAACGAGAGACTCACGTTCGCCGTCTGCAACGCACGAAACCACTGCAGTGTCAAGGGCGCACTGACCACCACGTCGGCGCGGTTCGCGCCCCAGCCGAGGGAACCCACGACCGTACCGCGCGACAGGTGCAGGGTGGTCTCACTGGCGAGCACGGACTGTTCAATCGCCAGGGCGTCGTCACCCGCGGGTCCCAACAGGTCGCCGCCGCGAGCTCCCAGCACCACGGCGTAGGCCAGCTGCGTCTGCCCGTCGAGCACGAAGCTCATCGCCATCACGTCACAACCGCCTGCGGCGTCGGTGCGCCCCGATTTCACGCCCACCACGTGGTCGAATCCGACGTAGGGGGTATAGGAGCCGACGGTCCCCGCCACCGGCAGCGTGACGCTGGATTGATCGACGATCGTGCGCACGAGTGGCGACTGCATCAACGCGACCGCGAGACGTCCTTGCTCCAGCGCCGTCGATACCGATCCCGCGTCGTAACCCGACACGTCGCTGTAGTGGGTGTGGGTGAGACCGAGTGCGAGGGCCTCGGCGTTCATCCGCGCCACGAAGGCGCTCGTCGAGCCCCAGGACATGTCGGCCAGGAGTGCCGCGTAGTTGCTGGCCGAGTGCACCAAGAGTCCCTCGAGCAGCGTCGACTCACACAGAACTTCGCCCGCCGCGACGAGGGCGCTGGACTGATCAGAAGCCACCAGCGAGTGGTAGTACTGCACATCGGCCGCGCTCACGTCCACGCAAGGTCCCGTCTGGCCGATGGCGAGCGGTAGACGTTGCAAGACGACATAGGCCGTCATCATCTTCGTCAAGCTGGCGATGGGCATCACCCGGTCCTGCCACGTCCGCTGCACGCCCAGCGCCGGGATCACCAACGCCGCACTGACGCCACTCGGCCAGGCGATTGCCGTGGCCTGCGGGACGACCACGGTGCTCACGAGCGACGACGACGTCGCAGGCAGACCCATCAGCGGCAGTTGCATCGCGACGACGAGACCGCCGGCCATGGAGGTCCCGATGGCCACCGAGACGCATCGCGTGAAGAGTCCAAACAGCGCACGTCGGCGCGGGGTGCGGGCCACGGATCGAATCTAGAACGTGTCGTCGAGCTCGTCGGGGGAGATCAGCACCTTACGGGCCTTGGAGCCGTCACCGGGACCCACCACGCCCTCGATCTCCAACTGGTCCATGATCCGCCCCGCCCGCGCGAAGCCCACGCGCAGCTTGCGCTGGAGCATCGAGGTCGAGCCGGATTGATTGCGGATCACGATCTCACGGGCCTGTCGAAGGATCTCGTCATCGTCGTCGCCCGTGCCCGAAGACGACTCCGAGCGACCCGCGGGAACGTCGAGGGCGACCACCGTCTCGCGTTGCCCTCCCTGAGCGCGCCAGTACTCCACGACGCGACGGACCTCCTCCTCGGCCACCCAGGGCGACTGCAGCCGTCGCGCGATGTTGCTCGATGCCGTCACCAACAACATGTCCCCCTTGCCGATCAGTCGCTCCGCGCCCGCCTGGTCCAGGATCACGCGACTGTCGGCCAACGACGACACCGCAAAGGCCATGCGACTGGGCACGTTGGCCTTGATCACACCGGTGATCACGTCAACGCTCGGACGTTGGGTGGCCAGAACGAGGTGGATACCCACGGCTCGCGCCATCTGGGCGATGCGAGACGGTGGT
>JAJZFO010000215.1 GCA_021805305.1 Actinomycetes bacterium
CTTGCCGTCGGTGAAGACGTCGGCGACGCCGCCACTCTGCAGGTTGGCGTAGGAGGTGAAGGCGCCCACGCCGTTGACGTAGTTCACGTAGTTGACGATGACGTTCTTCGGCGACTCACGCACGTGATTGCCGGTGTAGTCGGGTCCCGCGAACTGCGTCGAGCGGTCCCACGAGTGCGTCGTCGCGTTCCAGGTCCACGTCATCGGATAGATGCTCGGGAAATTGACCACGAACTTGCTGACCGCGACCCCCACGGCCGGCTGGCCCAGGGGCCGGTACTGGAAGAGTGGCTGGGGCGGCACCGGCTTGCCGCCGCCCAGGGCGTAGATCGAGGCGACGCTGCCGAAGAGGTTGTAGGGCGCCTGACGGCTGGGGTCACGGAACATCGCCGCACCCGCGGCGGACTCGTCCACCAACTTGACCGGGGCCGTCGAGATCGAGGCGATCGCGTAGGGCGCGCCACCCGAGAAGGCGAAGATCCCGCCGATCGGTCCGACGATCTGAGTGTCGGTGGGGCGCACTGAGCGGATCGGCCCGACGCGCGCGGGGGCGTTCTGGTTGAAGACCGCCGCCAACCGGGGGATCCCCCCGTTGATGATCTCCTCGTAGACGACGTCCGCCTGGTCGACACCCCATTGGGGCAGGGAGTTCGTGTCGTCCTCCACCTTGACGACCACCGCCGGGCGCTTCAGCGCCGTCCCCGAGGGGTCGGGGAGCCCGGTCAGCGGAGCGATGGGCCCGTGGGGCGAGGTCGTGGTGGTCGACGTGCCCGTCGCGCTCGACGGGGAGTTCTTCGAGGATCCCTGGGTGAGCACGATGATGACGATGCCGATGACGATGACGACGGCCGCGACGATGTAACGGAGTTGGTTGCGCATGCATCCAACTTAGTCAACGGGCCGCCGAGTCCGGACCCAACGCCCGATGAATTATCACGTGATCGATGCCCGTCTCCGCGCTGACGTGCAGGGAACCGGGCCTCACGCTCCAGCCGGTGGCGGTGTAGAAGCCGATCGCCGACGTGCGCGCGTTGGCCCACAGCAGGTCCGTCCCGCGGCCCGACAGGTCCGCCAGGGCGTGGTCGAGGAGCCGTGATCCCAGTCCGTGTCCCTGGACGTCGAAATCGCTCGCCATGTAGCGAAGCTGGTAGGCGTCCTGGTCGGGGCGAAACGGCGCGGGGACCGCGAAGAACGAGGCGCCCACCACCAGTCGACCCATCAGAGTGCCCCCCAGGTGCAGGGTCGATGCGACCTCGTCGCCGGGGTTGCGCACGTCGACCGCCTCGTGGCCCTCGCGCAGCACGCGGCGGCGCAGGTCGTACAGTGACTGCGCCGCCACCGGGGCGAGGTGCAGCGAGCGGTCCCCCAGGGGACGGCGCATCTCCTCGAAGACCCGGTCGTCCCCGTCGCGGCCCGACACGGCGAGTCCCGTGGCCGCGAAGCCGCTCTTGACGTAGAACGCCTTGGCCCGCGACATCGAGGACGACACGTAGAGATGCAGCGCGTCCACCCCCTCGGCGACGGCCCAGGCGGCCACCGTATCCACTAGGCGCCGGGCGACGTCGGTGCCGCGCGCCTGGGGCGAGACGTACATCGCGAAGAGCCACCTCGTCCCGGGTCGTCCGTCGTGGGTCTCGCCCCGCGCCATCCCCACCACCCGCCCATCGACCTCGGCGAGGTAGAAGTTCCACTCGTCGGCGCACGCTCGCCACTGCGCCTCGTCCCACGCGAGGCACTCCTCGTAGGAATCGCCGAAGGCCTCCGGCGAATCGGCCAGCGCCTCGAGCCGTATGGCGCGCAGGGCGGCGGCGTCCGCCGGGCGGCCCGGCCGCACCCGTATCGCGGGGACGCTCATTCGCCGCGTCGCGGCAGGCGCGCGGAGTAGATGGAATAGCCGTCGACCTGGCGGCCGATCAACGTCGCGATGGCCGTCGCCGCGATCATGGGGATCATCAGGTGCAGCCCCGTATGGGTCAACTCGACCACGAGCACCAGACCGACGAGGGGTGCCTGCATCGCGGCACCGATCATCGCTGCGGCTCCGATCAGGGCGAACGCACCGACTGGCGAGCCGGGCCAGAAATGGTTCCAGGCCACCCCCAAGAAGCCCCCGAGCGTCGCCCCGATGGACAAGAAGGGGGTGAACACCCCGCCCGACGCGCCGCTACCCAGGCACAGCGCCGTCACCAGTGGCTTGAGGGCGAAGAGGGCCAGCAACAACACCAGCCCGCCGATGCCGAGGAACGCGTCGTGGGCCATGTCCTTGCCGTTGCCGAACAACTGGGGGTACTTGAATCCCGCCACGCCCACGAGCGCGAAGGCGACCGGCATCATCCATAGCATGGTCACCCCCGACGCGCGATGCGCTGACACCCAGCCGAGCAGGCGCACGTAGACCACGGCGAGGAAGCCGATGACGACCCCCGCCACCACCGACCAGACCATGATCGAACCGCTGAAGGCGTAGTTGGGGATGTCCGCGTACGTCGCGGCGCTCGGCAGGAACAACCACGCCGTCAACGTCGCGATCAACGAGCACGCCAGCGCGGCCAGCACGGTGGGCAGGGCGAAGCTCCCGAGCATCACCTCGGCGGTGAAGACGGCGCCGCCCAAGGGCACGTTATAGACCGCCGCGAGTCCGGCCCCTCCGGCGCACGCCACGAGCAGGCGCTTCTGCGCGGTCGTGAGGCCGAACCAGTTGGCCACCGCGCTCGCCGAGGCGCCGCCCATCAACTTCGGCGCGGCCTCGCGACCGATCGACGCCCCCATGCCGATGACCACCTCAGAGATCACTGACGTCGCCAGGCTGCGCC
>JAJZFO010000137.1 GCA_021805305.1 Actinomycetes bacterium
GTTCCCCCGTGGCGAGGCGCTGACGCAGCGCCTCGCGCTTGGCGGCGGCCGTCGGCGTCGCGTGCAGCATCAGAACAGTCCTTCGGGCGTGCTCACCGACGCCAGCAACTCGGGTCGCACGCTGAAGGTGAGCTGGTCCAGCTGGTCGGGGCGCAGCGACGCGAGGGACTCGGCGACGTCGAGGAAGCGTTCGACCTCGCCGTCCTCGAGCACTTCCTCGGCCAGCGAGCGGAATTTGGCGACGTAGTTCTCGCGCACGAAGGGTCGCGCGCCCAGGGGGTGCGCGTCGGGCACGACGATCGTCTCGGTGATGGTCGTGCCGTCAGTGAGCGTGATCTCGACCCAACCCCCGAAGGCCTTCTCGAGCGGGTCGCTCGAGAGGTAACGACGACTCCACTCGGGGTCTTCGACGGTGCTCACCCGTCGCCAGAGATCGACCGTGTCGCGACGGCGCGCACGTTGCGCCGCGTAGGAGGCGCCGTGGTGCCACGTGCCGTCTTGGAGGGCGACGCTGAAGATGTAGGGCAGCGAATGGTCCAGGGTCTCGCGCGACGCCTCGGGGTCGTACTTCTGGGGATCGTTCGCCCCCGAGCCGATGACGAAGTGGGTGTGGTGGGAGGAATGGATCACGATCTTCTGCACCCGCGTCCCGTCGATCAACTCGGGGTGCTCGTGGTGCAGTCGTCGCGCCAGGTCGATCCAGGCCTGCGCCTGGTACTCCGCCGAATGCTCCTTGGTGTAACTGTCCAAGATGGCTCGCTTGGCCTCGCCCGGGGCGGGCAGCGAGACGCGGTAGGACGCCTGGGGCCCGCCCAGCATCCACGCGATGAATCCATCCTCACCCTCGTAGATGGGCGTCGGCGAGGTTTGAGCGCGCATGGCGCGATCGACCGCCTCGATCGCGGCCTTACCCGCGAAGGCGGGGGCGAAGGCCTTCCAACTCGAGATCTCCCCCTTGCGCGATTGACGCGTGGCGGTCGTGGTGTGCAGCGCCTGGCCGATGGCCTGATAGATGGTGGCCTCGTCGAGGGAGAGCAGGGTGCCCAGTCCGGCCGCGACGCTCGGTCCCAGGTGCGCCACGTGGTCGATCTTGTGCTCGTGCAGGGAGATCGCGCGCGCCAGGTCGATCTGGATCTCGTAGCCGGTGGCGACGGCGCGCACCAGGTCGCGCCCGCCTACTTCGCGCGAGAGCGCCACGTGCTGGGCCACCGCGAGCAGTGGCGCGATGTTGTCGCCGGGGTGCGAGTACTCCGCGGCCAAGAACGTGTCGTGAAAATCGAGTTCGCGCACCGCCACCGCGTTGGCCCAGGCGGCCCACTCGGGCGAGAGACGAAGCTCTGGGGCCGCCGCGAACACCGTGGCGCCGGGGCGCATCGGGTGACGCAGCGCCTGGGCTCGCGCGGCGGCGACCGGGGGCCGAAGGATCGACGCGGCGGCCACCGACGCGTTGTCGATGAGGCGGTTGACGATCATCTCGCTCACCTCGGCGGGCACCTCGACCGGGTCAGTGGCGACGCGGGCCATCTGCCAGGCCAGCTGGTCCTCGCGAGCGAGGTTCTCCTCGCTACGGTGCGTTCGCACGGTGTACTCGATCATGTCACTGCCTTCCGGGTGATTGGGGATGTTCGTCGCGGCCGGTCCGGGGCGTCACGGAAGCCGTTTGGTGATCGCCGTGCTGGCGCGCTTGAGTTCGACGATGCACCATTCGGCCTTGCTCTGATCGAGGTCGGCGGCGCGACCGAAGACCTGCAAGGAGGCGACGACCTCGCCCTCCTGACTGAGCACCGGTACCGCCACCGAGGCCGAGCCCAGCTCTCGCTCGGAGACGCTGTAGACGTAGCCCTGGTCGCGAATGACCTCGAGATTCTTGATGAACTCCTTGCGCGTGACGACCTGGCCGCTCGCGAGGCGGAATTCGGCGATGTCCTTCATGAGTTCCTTGACGTCCTCGTCGGAGAGCGCCGCGGCGAGGATCCGCGCGCCGCCCAGGTGCAGCGGCGTGAGCTCGCCCATCGGCAACAAGTAGCGCGCGGGCTCGTTACCCTCCACGCGCAGGATCATCACCTGGGCCATGTCCACGCGCACCGAGAGCGCCGACATGAAGCCACTGGCCCCGGCCAACTCCTGCAGGATCGGCAGGGTGAGCTGGGAGAGCGAATTGGTCATGTGGAAGGCGTAGGCGTTGATCATCGAGGTCACGCCCACCGTGTAGCCGTAGCGCTCCTGTGAGACGTAGCCGTAGTGCTGCATGACGCTCAAGATCCGCTGCGTCGTGGCGAGGTGGATGCCCGACTCGATCGAGATGTCGGTCAGGCGCATGGGGACCCGGCTGCGACGCAGGATGTCGAGAATCTCGAAGGATCGCTCCAGCGATCGCATCGACGTGGTGTTGGCGATGTCCTTTACCGTCGCCATGGCCGCCCTTCTCGTCGATGCGCTACACCACACGCTAATTGCTGATCACGTCGTGTCCAGAGTGACGCGTCGTGAGGACACCGGTGCGCCCGCGGCCCGCGACCGGCAACGACCTCACGGGCCGAGCGGTCGCCACGGCGGCTATTCACTCGAGCTTCGACCTTGCTCGGCGAGGAGGGCGTCGCGCGCCGGCGAGATGATCGGTGCGGCCCAGGGTGAACGAGCCCCCTCGTAGGCGGCGGGCCCGAGTCGGAAGTGCTGGGCCTGCTCCTCGGTCTCGATAAAGGGCAGGTCCATGGGGAACAGGTCCTTCACCTCGCGGGGTCGTGGGCCGGCCTTGGAGACGTGGCCCCATAACGAGTGACCGACGACCTCCTCGGCCAGGAGGGC
>JAJZFO010000212.1 GCA_021805305.1 Actinomycetes bacterium
GCAGCCACTCGTCGGTCGTGCGCCAGCGCTTCTCCGCGCTCGCCCACGCCGCTCGGTGCAGGCCGAAGGACACGAGGAGCACCACGGCCGGAGCGACCAGCCAGGGCACCACGAGCGGCGCCTGACCGCTGAACTCGCCCACGACCACGGCCACGACGCCGCTGACGAAGAAGACCGCCACGACGCTCATCCACGCGAGGACCGTCACCAGCAGCGCGGAACGCGGTCCCACGACCCCCGACAACCACGTGCCGCCCGACCCCGGCCTCATCACGCCCCGGAACTCGAATCGCCACGGATTGCGCTCGGCGTCGCGACCCGCGATGACGAGGGGGCGCTCCCGAAGCCCGCGCTCACCGCTCGCCCCCGCAATCGCCATCGGGGAGATCCCCTCGGCGCCGGCGGCGTCACTTAACACGGCGACGAGGTCGTCGGGCGACCGGGGGCTCCATATCTCCCAGGGTCGACGCCGCCACACCACCGTGCGGGGCACCCGCGATACGGCGCCCGGCGTGAGGCCCGAGGAGACCTCACTCATGGGGTGCGACCGGCCCGGTCGCGTCGCGACGCTGGCATCGTCGTCTCATCATCACTCTCCCCGCCCGCGAACGCCGACGTGAAGTCTATTCGCCCCGGGCGTCGTGCCACGTCCCAGTGGGTCGCGCGGCCCGACGTGGCGCGGACTACACGAGTCCCAGCGCGCGCACGTCCTCGCGTTCACCCACCAGTTCGTCGGTGGTCACCGCGATACGCTGCGCGGCGAACTCGTCGACGACGAAGTCCTCCTTCACCGACCACGCACCCCGCGCGTCGACCACGATCGGGAAGCCGAAGGTCAGCCCCTCGGGCACGCCGTACTGCCCACTCGACGTCACGCCGACCGAGACGCAGTCGCCCGCCGCGGTGGGGGTCGTCAGACTCACCACCGTATCGATCGCCGCGTTGGCCGCCGAGGCGGCCGAACTCGCGCCGCGCGCGTCGATGATCGCGGCACCGCGCTTCTGCACCGTCGTGATGAAGTCGCCGCGGAGCCACTCGTGGTCGGTGATGACCTCGGGGGTCGCCACCCCACCCAGGGTCGCGTTGGCGAAGTCCGGGAACTGCGTGGCCGAGTGATTCCCCCAAATGGCGAGGTTTCGCACCTCGCTCACGGGCACGCCCGCCTTCTTGGCCAACTGGGTCTCGGCGCGGTTCTGGTCCAGGCGCGTCATCGCGAACCACCGGTCCGCCGGTATCTCGGGCGCGTTGGAGCGCGCGATGAGGCAATTCGTATTGCACGGATTGCCCACCACCAGGACGCGCACGTCACTGGCCGCGTGGGCGGCGATGGCGCGTCCCTGGGGCTTGAAGATGCCCCCGTTCACGTTCAACAGGTCGCCGCGCTCCATCCCGGCCTTGCGCGGGATCGAACCCACGAGCAGGGCCCAGGACGTGTCGGTGAACGCGTGGTCGAGGTCGCTCGTGGCCTCGATGTCGGCGAGGAGCGGGAACGCGCAGTCGTCGAGCTCCATCACCACGCCCTGTAACGCCTTCATGGCCGGCTCGATCTCGAGCAGGCGCAGGACGATGGGCGTGTCGGGGCCGAGCAACTGGCCCGAGGCGATGCGAAACAGCAACGAGTAACCGATCTGGCCGGCGGCGCCGGTGACCGTGACGTGGACGGGGGTGGTCATACTTCTCCTTAGACGAGTGGGATTACAGGCGGTCGACGATGGCGGAACCGAATTCGGAGCACTTCACCTCGGTGGCGCCCTCCATGAGTCGGGCGAAGTCGTAGGTGACGATCTTCTCGGAGATGGTGGCCTCCATGGCGCGGATGATGTCGTCGGCCGCGCCCTGCCAGCCGAGGTGCTCGAACATCAGGACGCCCGAGAGCAGGACCGACCCGGGGTTGACCTTGTCCTGGCCGGCGTACTTGGGGGCCGTGCCGTGGGTGGCCTCGAAGATACCGTGGCCGGTGGTGTAGTTGATGTTGGCCCCCGGGGCGATGCCGATGCCGCCGACCTGGGCGGCGAGGGCGTCGGACATGTAGTCGCCGTTGAGGTTGGTGGTGGCGATGACGTCGTACTCCTTCGGGCGCAGCAGGACCTGCTGGAGCGCGATGTCGGCGATGGCGTCCTTGACGAGGATCTTGTCACCGGGGTCGCCCCCGCAGTCGTCCCACCCGACGAAGGAGTCGGCGTACTCGTCCTTCACCAACTGGTAGCCGAGCTTCATGAAGTACCCTTCGGTGTACTTCTGCACGTTCCCCTTGTGTACGAGCGTGACCGAATGACGACCGTGGTCCTGGGCGTACTTGAACGAGGCGCGCAAGAGTCGCTCCGAACCGAACTTCGAGATCGGCTTGACGCCGATGCCCGCGTGTTCACGAATGTCCCAGCCGAAGGTGTCGCGCACGTACGCGCGCAACTGCTCGGCCTGGGGAGTGTCGGCCTCGAGTTCCATGCCGACGTAGACGTCCTCGGTGTTCTCACGAAAGATCACCATGTCCACCCACTCGGGGTGCAGGACGGGTGAGGGCACGCCCTGGAAGTAACGCACCGGACGCAGGCACACGTAGAGGTCCAGGATCTGACGCAACGCGACGTTGAGCGAGCGCATGCCGCCCCCGATGGGCGTGGTGAGGGGGCCCTTGATGCCGATCAGGTGCGTGCGAAAGGTCTCGACCGTCTCGTCGGGCAGCCAGTTGCCGGTCTCCTTGAACGCCTTCTCGCCGGCGAGTACCTCCTTCCACGCGATGGTCTTGCCGTGCTTCTTGGCCGCGGCGCCCATGACCATCTGCGCGGCGGGCCAG
>JAJZFO010000289.1 GCA_021805305.1 Actinomycetes bacterium
GTGACACGAAGACCAGCAACTTCGTGCGCGGGGTGCGCGCTCGTTCCAGGTCGTCGAGGGTGACGCGAAAGCCGTTGGCCTCCGAGGTCATGACGGGTACCGGCACGCCGCCGGCCAGGTAGACCGCTTCGGGGTAGGTGGTCCAGTAGGGTGCGGGGATCAGCACCTCGTCACCGGGGTTGATCAGCGTCATGAAAGTGGTGGCGACCGCGTGCTTGCCCCCGTTGGTCACCAGGACCTGGCTGGGCGCGACGTCCAGGCCCGTGTCGCGCCGAGTCTTCAGGGCGATGGCCTCGCGCAACTCCGCGATGCCCGCCGTGGGGGTGTACTTGTGGTTGCGGGGGTCGTAGCAGGCCTGCGCGGCGGCCTCGACGATGTGCGCGGGCGTCGCGAAGTCCGGCTCGCCCGCGCCGTAGCCGATCACCGGCTCGCCGGCGGCCTTGAGGGCCTTGGCTTTGGCGTCCACCGCCAGTGTGGCCGAGGGCGCGAGGCCTCCTAAAAGGTCACTGACTCTCGAACTCATCGACCACTCCGTTTCATTCTCTAGAGTTAAGTCTATGACTACTCCTGAGTCCCTACAGATTCCCGCCGACCTCCTGCCCCGCGACGGACGTTTCGGCGCCGGACCCTCCAAGGTCCGCGCCGAACAGCTCCAGGCGTTGGTGGAGTCGGGTTCGACCTACCTCGGCACGTCGCACCGTCAGGCCACCGTGCGCAACAAGGTCGGTGAGGTCCGCGAGGGACTCGCCACGTTGTTCAACCTGCCCGAGGGCTACGAAGTCCTCCTGGGTAACGGTGGGACCACGTGCTTCTGGGACGCCGCCACGTTCCACCTGGTGGCCGAGCACTCCCAACACCTCTCCTTCGGCGAGTTCTCCTCCAAGTTCGCCAGCGCGGTCAAGGACGCGCCCCACCTCTCGGACCCCGAGGTCATCACGTCCGACGTGGGCACCCACCCGCGCGCCGTCGCCACCGAAGGGGTCGACCTCTACGCCCTCACCCACAACGAGACCTCCACGGGCGTGATGATGCCCATCGAACGCCCCGCGGGGGCCACGGGTCTGGTGGCGGTGGACGCCACGTCGGGGGCCGGGGGACTCTTCGTGGACCCCTCGCAGTTCGACTGCTACTACTTCGCCCCCCAGAAGTCCTTCGCCTCCGACGGTGGTCTGTGGCTGGCGCTGTGTTCGCCCGCGGCGGTGGAGCGCATCGAGACATTGGCCGCGTCGGGCCGTTGGACGCCGGCTTTCTTCGACCTCAAGATCGCCCTGGACAACTCGCGTCTGAACCAGACCTACAACACGCCGGCCCTCGCCACGATCCACCTGCTCGCCTCGCAGATCAAGTGGTTCAACGACAACGGGGGCCTCGAGTTCTCCGCGGGTCGCTCGCGCCAATCCGCCGAGATCCTCTACACCTGGGCCGAGGCCTCGGACTTCGCGACGCCCTTCGTGACCCGTCCCGAGGAGCGTTCCCACGTCGTGGGCACCATCGACTTCGCCGACGGCATCGACGCGGCAGTCATCGCCAAGATCCTGCGCGCCAACGGCGTGGTGGACACCGAGCCCTACCGCAAACTCGGTCGCAACCAATTGCGCATCGCCATGTTCCCCAGCGTGGACCCCGCCGACGTGGCCTCGTTGTGCGCGTGCATCAACTACATCGTGGGCAATCTCTAGTCCCTGACCGGTACGATGCCCCTATGAGCGACGCGCGGGCCCGGTGAGTCGCGTCCTGGTCACCGGCGCCACCGGGTACGTCGGTGGTCGCCTCGTCCCTCGTCTCCTCGAGGAGGGGCATGAGGTGACGTGCCTGGTGCGCAATCCGGCCAAGCTTTCGGCCGCCCCCTGGCACGACGACGTGCGTATCGTGGCCGGGAGTATCGAGGGACCCCTCGAGGCGGCGATGGCGGACGTCGACGTGGCGGTCTACTTGGTCCACGGCATCGGCGACGGCCACGATTGGGCGGCCAAGGAGTCGCGTGACGCCGAGCATTTTCGCCGTGCCGCGGAGGCGGCCCGGGTCGGGCGCATCGTCTACCTGGGCGGTATGGGCGCCGATTCCGCCGACTTGAGCGAACACCTGACCAGCCGCCACGACGTCGGGCGGCTCCTCGCGCGCGGGCCCGTGCCCGTCACCGAGTTGCGCGCGGCCGTCATCATCGGCTCGGGGTCCGCGAGCTTCGAGATGCTCCGTTACCTCGTCGAGGTCTTGCCCGTCATGGTGACGCCGAAATGGGTGAGCACCCGCTCCCAGCCCATCGCCATCTCCGACGTCCTCGACTACCTGGTCAAGGTCATTGGCGCGCCCGCGCCCCTCGCGGGCGTCTTCGACATCGGCGGTCCCGACGTGGTGAGTTACGCCCAGATGATGGAGCTCTACGCCCAAGAGGCCGGACTCACCAAACGCCGGCTCATCCCCGTCCCCTTCTTGACCCCACGCCTCTCGAGCCACTGGGTCGGGCTGGTGACCCCGGTGCCGGCCTCGCTCGCGCGCCCACTCGTGGACAGCCTGGTCAACGAGGTCGTCGTGCGCGACTCGCGCACCGTCGAGCTCCTGGGGGCGCCCCAGCGTCCCCTGCGCGTGGCCATCCGCTTGGCGCTGGGGCGCACCAGCCGCCACGAGGTGCCCACGGCGTTCACCGACGCCGACTTGCAACCCTTTCGCGCCTACGCCACCGATCCCGAATGGGCCGGCGGCACCGAACTCTGCGACGAGCGTCACCGCGACACCCACGCGAGCGCCCACGACGTCTTCGCGGCGGTCTGCGCGGTGGGCGGCGCCCGG
>JAJZFO010000348.1 GCA_021805305.1 Actinomycetes bacterium
GTCCGCAACCTGGTGGCCGAGACGCTCAACGAAGTCATGGAGCCGCTGATCTACTCCGAGGCGACCGATCTCATCCGCCACCACCAGGAGGAGGGCGACGAGGTCTGGCTGGTCTCCACCTCGCCCGCCGAGATCGTGGAGCCCTTCGCCGAGATCCTGGGCATCACCGGGTCCATCTCCTCGCGGGCGATGATCGACGAGAGCGGCAAGTTCACCGGTGAGATGGAGTTCTACGCGGTGGGCGAGAACAAGGCGCTGGCCATGCGCGAGATCGCCGCCGCCCGCGGGATCGACCTTTCGGAGTCCTTCGCCTACTCCGACTCCGAGACCGACATCCCCATGCTCCTCGCCGTGGGGCATCCCTTCGCCGTCAACCCCGACCGCACCCTGACGCGAGTGGCCCACGAACACGAGTGGCCCATCCTCTCCTTCACCCACAAGGTCCGCGCACACGACGGACATCGCGGCCGGACGCCCTTCGTGGTCTCGGCGGCGGTCCTCGGGGTCCTCGCCTTGATCGGACGCAGCCAGGCCCGTCGCTGAGTCGCGACACCGCTCGTGTCGCCGCCGACCGACTTCACCCGACGTCCTCGTCGACTCCTCGACCCTCGCCCTTGACCACGGGATCGAGAGACGCTATATTCAACTATATGGTTAATCAACTAATTAGTTTATAACAACGTCGATGACCGACCTCAGCGCCACCTTCCTCGCCCTCGCGGACCCGACGCGGCGTGCGATGGTCGCACGCTTGGCGCAGGGCCCCGCCAGCGTCAGCGACCTCGCCGAACCCTTCGCCGTGAGCTTGCAGGCGGTCTCGAAACACCTCAAGGTCCTCGAGCGCGCCGGCATCGTGACGCGCGAACGTCGCGCTCAGTCGCGACCGGCGCGACTGGCCGCACCGGCCCTCGAGGAAGCGAGCCGCTGGCTGCTGGAGTACCGCGAGTTCTTCACCGAGAGTTACGAACGTCTCGACGAGCTGCTGGCGCGGCGAGAGGAAGGAGAGACCCCATGACCTACGAGACCGGATTCGAGGTCCCCCCCGAACGACAGGAGGTGATCATCACCCGTCTCTTCGCGGCCAGTCCCGAACGAGTCTTCGCGGCGCACGTCGACGCCACGCTGGTCCCCCTCTGGTGGGGACCGCGGTATCTCACCACCAGCGTGGAGCGACTCGAGGCCCGACCGGGCGGTCAATGGCGCTACATCCAGCGCGCCGCGGATGGGGCGCTCCACGCGTTCCACGGCGTCTTCCACCTGGTCGAAGCGTCCCGACGACTGGTCAGCACGTTCGAGTACGAGGGCACGCCCGGGCAGGTCCTCTTGAACGACCTCCACTTGGAGGCCGTCGCCGAGGGGACCCGGCTGATCCAGAAGTCGGTGTACCTAAGCGTGGGTGATCGCGACGCGATGGTCCAGGCAGGGATGCGCAGTGGGCTCGTGACCTCGATGGAGCGCCTCGACGAGCTCTTCGCCGCGTCGTGAACTCGACGCGCGGGGCCCGAGGACGCTAGAGCGTCAACAGGTCGCGCGCGCCGGTGTCCGACGAGGGGTGGCGCAACTTGCTCATCGCGCGCGCCTCGATCTGGCGGATGCGCTCGCGCGTCAGGTTCATCTCGGCGCCGACGTCCTCGAGGGTGCGGATCTCACCGGCGCCGTCGAGACCGAAACGCATCCGCAGGATCTTCTGCTCGCGCTCGTCGAGGGGCTGGAGGAGCTTCTCGATGGCGGCGGGCATCATCTTGACGGCGGCCACGTCGAAGGGGGACTCGGCGGAGCGGTCCTCGACCACGTCACCGAGCTCCGCGTCGCCGTCCTCGCGCAGTGGCTCGGACAACGAGATGGGCTCGGAGCGGAAGCGCAGCGCCTCGATCAACTTGTCCTCGGGCATCTCGCACTCGTCGCAGAGTTCCTTGATCGTGGGGGGACGACCGAACTTCAACTCCAGGCGCGACTGGGCCTTCTGCACGCGCGCCAGGGTGTCGCCGGCGTGCACCGGGAGACGGATGGTACGGCCGGTGTTGGCGATGCCGCGGGTGATCGCCTGGCGGATCCACCACGTCGCGTAGGTCGAGAACTTGAAACCCTTGCGCCAGTCGAACTTCTCGACCGCGTGCATCAAGCCCAGGTTGCCCTCCTGGATGAGGTCCAACAGGGGTAGACCCGAGGCCTGGTACTTCTTGGCGATGGAGACGACCAGTCGCAGGTTCGACTGCACGAAGTCCCGCTCGGCCTGGTCGCCGCGGTGCGCCGCGCGCTTCAGCGCCGCCTTCTTCGTGGGCGTGAGCTTGACCTTCTTGTCGTTCTCGGCGGCCTCGAGTTCGGCCTTGGCCTCGCGGCCCTCCTCGATGGTCTGGGCCAGGTGGACCTCGTCGTCCTTGGTCAGCAGCGTGTACTGCCCGATGTCGGAAAGGTATAAGCGAACGAGGTCTTCGTCGTCGCGATCGACGCGGTCCTTAGCCATGGCACTCCTTGAGTCGTGCCGGAGTTTTCCGGCAGTACTAGTTATACGGTGGGGCGCAACCACACCCGCCCTAGGAGCGCCGACCCAGACTCTCGGCCATCCCGGCCCCGTCCAGGGCGTCTCGAAGTGCGCGCGCGGCGAGCGACCACGCCGGACTCTCGGGGAGTGGTTCACCCGCCAGTGCCTGCCCCGTGGTCCGGATCTCCCTCACGACCAGGTCAGAACCATGGCGCATCACCGCACGGCGCCATTCGTCGTCCTCCTCGGCGAGGTAGTCGCGCAGGCTGACCAGCAGTCGCGGACCCAGC
>JAJZFO010000191.1 GCA_021805305.1 Actinomycetes bacterium
GGGGTCGGCGTACCCGCTCGAGCAGGAGATGCAGGCCCAGATCCGCGGCCGCGACCTCGTCACCGGCCTCCCGAAGACGGTGGTGATCTCGACCGAGCAGGTGCGTCTGGCGATCGAGGTGCCGGTGCAGGCGATCGTCGACGCGGTGAAGGTGACCCTGGACCGCACACCGCCGGAGCTCTCGTCGGACCTCATGGAGCAGGGCATCGTCCTGACCGGTGGAGGCGCCTTGTTGAACGGTCTGGCCACGCGGCTCGAGATCGAGACCAACATGCCGATCATCGTCGCCAACGATCCGCTCAATTGTGTGGCGTTGGGCAGCGGGATGTGCCTCGAAGAGCTCGATGTCTTCGCGCGCATGCTCAAGACGTCACCTTCGCGCTAAGCCGTGGCATCGGACCGCTCACGGCGCCGGCTCTTCTTCAGTGGGGTGGTGGGGACGCTCATCATCGTCACCGTGTACGTCTCCGGAGGTGTCGTCGCGGGGGCGAGGAGCGCCGCGCACGCCGTCGTGTTCCCCTTCAGTTGGGCGGCCGACTTCGTGGCGCGCCCGGTCGGGCACCTGTTCGCCGGGGTGTTCAACTACTCCGACCTGGTGGCCCAGAACAAGCAGCTCCGTTATCTGCTGGGGCGTGAGACGCTGCGGGCGGACCAGAACACCCTGGCTGCGCAACAACTGCGCCAGTTGTCCCAGGCCCTTCACGTGCCGGTGGCCTCAACGCTCGGGACGCTCCTGGCCCAGGTGACGGTGATCTCACCGACCAACTTCTCGGCCACCGTGACCTTGGACAAGGGTCAGGCGGAGGGCGTCATGGACGGGATGCCAGTGGTGTCAGACGGCGGTCTGGTCGGACGGATCATCGCCACCTCGACGCACTCCTCGACGCTGCGCCTCCTCACCGACACCGGTTCCGTGGTGGGTGCCACCTTCGGCGACGGTCAGACGACGGTCCTGGTCTCGGGGCAGGGGCTCAACAATCCCCTGAACGTCTCGGGCATACCGGACTCCGCGTCGGTAGGGGTCGGGAGCCTGCTCTCGACGAACGGCCTCCAGGGTGGGTTGTTCCCACCGGGTCTTCCCGTGGGGCGAGTCACCAAGCTCATCGTGAATCCCGGGGCCTCGACCTATTCGGTGAGCCTCACCCCGACGGCCAACCTGAACAACCTCGCGTACGTCGACGTCGTGCTGTGGGAGCCGTCCACGTGACCCAAGCCAGAGGTCTCATCACGCTGGCGACGCTGATGGTGGTGGGGGTGCAGTTCGCGGTCTTCACCCAGTGGCGTTTCGACGGGGTCGTGGTCATGTTGGTGTGGCTCTGGCCGGTGGCGGTGGGTCTCACCGGTCTGACGTCGTTGGCGCTCTTCGCCGGCTTGCTGTCCGGCGTGCTCTTCGACGCCCAGAGCGCGACGCCCTTCGGCCTGAGCGCCTTGGTGGGTCTGGTCCTGGCCTTCGCCGCATCGCGCCTGGGTAAGGAGGGGGTCGGCGACCTGGATTCGGCGGCCCTGTGGGTCACGCCCACGTTGGCGGGCGCCGCGGGTCTCGCGGCCCCGCTGCTCTTCGTCGCCAGCGGAGCGTTCGCCCTCAACTTCTCACTGTGGCGTGGCAGCCTGATCAACTCGATGCTCATCAACGCGGCGGCCTTCTTCGTCCTGGCGCGGCCCGTCACCCGCCTGGCCTTCGCTATGAGTTCCTCGGCCCTGCGGGGTCGTCGATGAAGGGGTCATGGCGAGATCGGCCCACCGCGTCATGGTTCCAGCGACTCTGGCGCCCCTGGGTGTCGCTCAACCCCTTCCGCGGTCGCGGGCGACAGATCAACGAGCCGCGCACCGTCGGCATCCGCGACCTCGTGGCTTCGCCCGAGGAGGTTCGCGCGCGCCCCGAGCGCAGGTGGCGTATCATCGGCGGCTTCTTCTCACTGCTGCTGATCCTGCTCATCGTGCGCTTGTTCATGCTGCAGGTTCTCGAGCACAACGCCTCGGTGGCGACGGTGAACTCCAATTCGCTCCACGAGGCCACGATTCCCGCGTCGAGGGGACTGATCGTCGACCGAACGGGGACGCCGATGGTGACGAACATCACGACCACCGAAGTGTTGCTCTCGCGCCAACAGGCCTATCTCAATCCGTCGGTCATCGGTGCGCTCGCCACCGTGACCGGCCAGAGCGTCAAGACGATCCAGGGCGACCTGACGAACCAGCAGTACGACCCGTATCAACCGGCCCCGGTGATGACCAGCGCCCCCGCCTCGGTGGTGCAGTTCATCAAGCTGCACCCGGGCGAGTTCCCCGGTGTCAGCGTGCAATCGGTGGCCGAGCGCAGCTACCCCTTCGGCGGCCAGACGGCCTCCCAGCTACTGGGCTACGTGGGTCCCATCACCGGCGCCGAGATCTCCGCTAATCCCGGCGCGGGCTACACCACCAACTCCGTCTTCGGCAAAACTGGCATCGAGAACTACTACCAGCAGTATCTGCGCGGCGTGGCCGGCACCACCACGATCGAAGTCAGTGCGCAGGGCAGCATCCTGGGCGACGTGCAGAAGACCCCGCCGCGCCAGGGTGACACCGTGGTGCTCAACATCGACGCCAAACTGCAGAAGGCCCTGGACGGCTACCTGGCGAGCGACATCACGGCGCTACGCCACACGGTCGACCCCACGACCGGAGTCGTCCCGGCGGCACTCAATGGCGCGGCGATCGTCATGGATGTGAACAACGGCGCCGTCCTCGCCATGTCGAGCTACCCGTCGTTCAACTTGAACTCCTTCGTCAAC
>JAJZFO010000079.1 GCA_021805305.1 Actinomycetes bacterium
TCGAGGTCGGCGCCCTCGGCGCGTCGGATCTTCACGCCTCCACGCTATCGACTGCGTCGCGCCTCGACGATTCGAAGGCGTCACGGCTCGTCGCGCGATCAGCGACCTCGGGTCCCCACGTCGACGACGAAAGTTGCGATATCGCGCGCCACCGCCCCGGGTCGACTCCACAGCGTGAGGTGCCCCGCCCCCGCGATCAACTCGGGCGGGGGGGCGTGCAGTCGGTGAGCGGTCTGTTCGGGGGTTCGCGCGGAGAACACCGGGTCGCTCGACCCGAAGATCACCCGCGCGGCTAGCCCCGAAGCACCGATCTGGCTCAGTTGGGCGGCACTGACGCCAATGATCGGTTCTCCGGCGTAGGCGAGGAGAGCCGACTCGGCGCCCGACACTTCGAAGGGGCGCTCGACCATCGAGAGCACCGCGGGCGTCACCGGCGGACATTGGGGCCCGCAGGCTTGGCGAAAGATGAAAGAGACCAGCGAGTCGTCGCGCACCGCGAAGCGATAGAGCGCCGTGGTGTAGAGCGCCGTGGTGTAGAGCGTCGGGATCCATTTGAGCATCGTCGCGGCACCGAAGGATTCCGAGAGTCCATCGCCGTCGAGGAAGACGATTCCCGCCGCGACGTGGGGATGCGCCAGGACGAAGTTCGCAATGACCCCCGCGCCCAGGGAATGTCCGACCAACACGACGTGACGCAAGTGACGCGCGTGCAAGAAGTCGTACAACTGCGCGACGAGGGCGGGCGCGTTGTAGGGGCCCAGCCGTTGGCTGTAGCCGTACCCTTCGAGGTCGTACGCCTCCACGTGCGTCGATCGCGACAGGATGCGCGCCACGGGAGCCCAGTAACCTACGGACTCGAAAGCGCCGTGGATGAGCACGACCGGCGTCGCGGACGTCGCGGGTCCCCACGACTGATATCGCGTCAGGTACGAACCCGTCCGCACGAAGTGCAGTCCCGCGGGAGCGGGCGTGGGTCGTGCCGTCTGCGCGTCGTAGACCGCCGCGATCAACGTCGTCGACGTGAACACGCCGATCATCACGCCTGCGACGAGCCCACGCAACAGACCCCGAGCGCGGCGACGACTCATGGGGTCAGCGTAGGTCTCGGCGCGCGAGGCGCGACCGGCCGATCGAGCGCCGACGCGACAGGATCCGGGCGACAACGTCCCCGTCTCAAGAGCCATCGCCTCGCGCACCCCGTGGCTCTGACCTAAGTTGATAACCATCCGACGTCAATGAGGGCGGTAAGGATCCATGCCACTCGTCGCAGTCTTCATCCTGATCGCCGTCTTCGAAGTTGCTCGGCGTCATCAGCTGCCGCCGGCGGTGCGCGTCGCGAGCGCGTGGGCCCGCGTGCGACCCACCGTGGTCGACTACATCAAGGCGTCCCCGGCGACCTTCGCCTACCTCATGATCCTCTCGGTCACCACGATGGTGATGTTGAGTTCGAGCAATCAGGTAGTCACCCTGCTCTTGGAAGAGCACAGTACCAATTTGCACCAGCTCTTCAACAGCCCCGTGCGGGCCCTGGCGCTGAGCGCGTTCTGGGCACCCAACTACGAGTTCTTGGTGTGGGCGATCCTCTTCGCCCTCGTGCTCGCCCCGGCGGAGCGGTGGCTAGGGACTCGCCGTTGGGCGGTGGTGTTCATCTCGGGGCACGTGTTCGCCACCCTCGGCGTCGCCTGGGGCCTCTGGTTCGCCATCCGACGGGGCTACGCGTCGCACCATCTCGAAAACGCCATCGACGTGGGCGTGAGCTACGGATTCGCCGCCCTGGCGGCGGTGTTCACGTTCCGCCTCCCCCGCAAGTGGCGATGGTGGTGGGCGGGGTCTCTGAGCGCCGTGGCGATCGTCGCGCTCCTGGTGGGCCGCACCTTCACCGACAGTGGCCATCTGCTCGCGGTGTGCATCGGATTCGCGTGCTACCCCGTGACGCGCAGCGACCAGGTCACCGCGCGGGCCCACACGCCGATATGGTCAGCGACGCCACGCCCCCGTACTCCCCCTGGCGGTGGCGACCCGTCCGCTCCGTGAACGAACCCA
Source organism: Actinomycetes bacterium (assembly GCA_021805305.1). The sequence goes on from JAJZFO010000079.1 coordinate 2,044, forward strand.
CCACGCCCGCTCACCTAGAGAAGGAGCGAGGAGACCGCCAGCGTCACCAGCGTCACCGGTAGTCCGATGCGAACGAAGCGGCCGATGGTGGGTTCGACGCCCTCCTCGCGCACGATCCGAAACCACAACAACGTCGACATCGCGCCCGTGACGAACGCGTTGGGTCCGAGGTCCAGGCCGAGCAACAACGAGTACGGGTGCGCGATGTGCTCACTCGAGAACAGCGACGCGGCAGGCAGGTTGTTGATGACGAGTGAGAGTCCCCCCGCGATGGCCGCGGTCGTGAGGGAGTTCGTGTGGGCGACCAGGTGGCCCACCGTGTGCCAGCTCCGACCCAGCCATCCCACCAGGACTGCCACCACGAACAACGGCCCCACGACCAGCGGGCTGGCCACGCGCACGATGTCCTTGAGGTCGACGCGATGGCGCACGAGAAGGTCGACGCCCTCGAGCGCAGCGCCGATCACGAAGATCGGCAGCGCGGGCTGGCTGGTCAACAACATGAGGACCACGGCGAGGACCACCGACACCGTGGCGGGGCCGACGTGCCACTGCGCCGCGTCGTGCGAGCTGCTCCCACGACGCCACAACTCACGGCGGCGCCACCCCGCCACCATGGCGATCGTGAGGAGGACCGACGTCGCCCAGGCCAGGGAGGTGTGCGAGAGGTAGGTGGTTCCACGCACCGGATGCGTCGCGAAGATCAGCATGTTCGTCAGA
>JAJZFO010000314.1 GCA_021805305.1 Actinomycetes bacterium
CTACACCGAGTCCACGAGATCGCGGCCGCGGGAGGGCACCTCGATCGCCTCAGCTTCGGCAGCGGCGACTTCGCCCTCGATCTGGGTCTCGAGTGGCCGAGTCCCGAGGGGACGCCCGAGATATTGCTGTGGGCCAAGAGCCACTTGGTGGTGGCGTCGAGGGTGGCGGGACTGGTCGCACCCCACGATGGCTCCTTCACCAACTTCCGCGACCTCGAGGGACTCGCTCAGGAGGCGCGGGAGTCGCGGCGTCTGGGCTTTGGCGGTAAGCACGCGGTGCACCCCTCGCAGGTTCGTGTCGTCGACGCGATCTTTCGACCCCCCGCCGTTCAGCTCGCGCGGGCCGGGACGATCATCGCCACCTTCGAGGAGGCCGAGCGTTCGGGGCGTGGCGCCGTGGGTGTCGAGGGCGAGCTCGTGGACTACGCCATCGTCAAGAGGGCTCGCCAACTCCTCGCCGAACTCGATCACTAGTCACCCGCGCCGTCGAGGAGTGATCGCACCCACTGAGGACGTCAATCGTCGCGGGGCTCCGAGGACTGCCGGCTGGGCCGGCGCACGAACCGGCCGCGGGGCTCTCCCACGACGTGGCCGTCGTCGAGGATTCGCTGGCCGCGCAGGAACGTGTCGGTGACCCGCGCGGTCATCGTAAAACCTTCGAAGGGCGTGTACTCCTGGGTCGACGCGGAGTCCGCGGCGCGAACCGTCCAGGTGTGGTCGGGGTCGACGAGGCACAAGTCGGCGTCGAAGCCCACCGCGATCGACCCCTTGGTGTGGAGACCGAAGCGCCGCGCGGGATTGGCCGCGGTGAGTTCGGCGATCTTGGCGTAGGGCAGACCCCGTTTGGTCCCCTCGGTGATGAGCCCGGCCAACAGGTACTCGGCGCCCCCGAATCCCGACTTCGCCACGAAGATGTCGTCGCGGGGTTCGCCGAACTTCGTCTCGTCACGACAGCAGGCGTGATCGCTCACGACCCAGTCGAAGTGCCCCGCCAGCAGATGCTCCCAGAGGGCCTCGACGTCCTCGCGGGGGCGGATGGGGGGATTCACCTTCGCCCCGACGCCGTTGGCGGTGGTGATATCGGCCAGGAGGTGTCCCACGGTGACCTCTCGACGAAAGTTGACGCTCGGGAACGTCGCGGCCATCAACATGGCGGCCTCGATCGCCTTGCGTGAGGAGAGGTGCAGCAGATTGATGTTGGGCAGGCCCGTCTCGTACGCCAAGTACGACGCGATGGTGATGGCCAGGCCCTCGGAGTGGGGCGGGCGCGACTCGTGATAGGCCTCGAGCCCGCTCAGTCGGCCCTCTGCTTCGACCAACTTGGTGTAGGCCGACATGATCTCCGCGGTCTCACAGTGAAGACTCAGTGACAGGTCGTCGGCGACGGCGGCGAAGGCGGGGTCCTGGCGCACCCGCTGGATCTCGCGCATGATGAACTCGAAGTGCGCGTAGTCGTAGGACTCGCCGTCGGGGATCATCAAGAACTGCTGCTGGTCGTTCGCGCGTCCGTGGAGGCCGTGCGTGCCGTAGAACATGAAGATCTTGAACGACGTGATGCCGAAGTCCTCGATGATGCGGGGGATCTCACCGATGTGCTCGTGCAGGATGGGCGCCACGTGGAACCCGTAGTCCACGTAGGCCCGTCCGGCGGCCTTGTCGAGCGCCATCGGCAACACCTCGGCGTAGGGGCCGCTGCGGTTCAGGTAGTAGCGCCCGGTGCGCAAGTACGTGATCCCCGTCGTGACGCCGCCCTGGGCGCAGGCGCGACTCTCCGACGCCGCGTCGTCCTCGAGGGGGTTGTAGATCCCCCAGTGCTGATGCGCGTCGACGACGCCCGGAAAGGCGAGTCGCCCGCGGGCGTCGACGACCACCTCGGCGTCCGTCTCGGGGATCGAGGAGGTGATCAACTCGAACTTCCCGTCGCGAATGCCGATGTCCTGACGTGTCGGTTCACCGTCGGGGCGGACGACCCGCGCGTTCTTGATGAGGAGGTCCAATGGGTGCATGATGCTCCTTTAATTGCTCGTTGAATCGTGGGGGGGCTGGTGCGGCGACGCGGCGACGTAGTCCTCGAGGGTCGCCAGCAGCTCACGAACGTTGTCGAGCTCCTCGAGTCGGGCGCATTGCGACTGCAGGAGGTGGGCGGCCGCGGGGGAGAGGTCGTCGACCACGTTGTCGTGGAACTTGGTCGCCAGCTCCTCGAAGCTGAGTGGCCGTCGCGGGCCCCCGCGATTGGCCAGGGCTTCCTCGGTCAACTCCTGGCCGTCTCGCAGGCGCACCCGCAGGATCGAGGGGAACTGGTGAGGGAAGATGTCGTCGCACCGCTCGTCGCCGACGACGCTGACCAACGCCATCAACCGACGTCGGCGCGGGTCGCGCGCCAGGTCGTCGGAGTAGTCGTTGAGCGACACCTCGAGGCCCCCACCTCCGAGGAGTCCGGCGACGACCGCGTAGGGTCCGCTGAACTGCGCCATGTAGCCGGTCTCGGGGGAGCGCTTCACCTCGATGGGTTCGCCGATGGTGCGCACGATCGGACTCGCGACCCCCAGTTCGATCGACTCGATCTGGTCGAGATCGATGCCGCGCCGGCGAAGCGACGCGGCCGCGTCGATGGCCGTGTGGGTGAAGTGATTGGCCGGGTAGGGCTTGAAGAAGATCCCCGGGACCTCCCAGTCGACACCGAGTCGGTCGGTGACGGCGGCGGCGTTGAACCGACCGTGCAGCCACGCCTCGAAGAATCCGAATCGGC
>JAJZFO010000043.1 GCA_021805305.1 Actinomycetes bacterium
CGCTGGGCCACGCGCTCGGCCTGTTCGCGGCCCCGCGGCGAGAGGTGCAGACCCGGCGCGCGGCCGGGCAAGACCTTGCCCGTGGTCCCGGTGACGCCGTGGCGAACCAGGAAGACCGTGGTGGGGGCGGGGGTGGGGGTGCGCGCCACGGTCGTCACGACGCCCGCACGGGAATGCGTCGGGGTCCCGGGACCGCGTCCTCGGGCCAGCGCTTGCGCGACACCTGGGCGAGTTTGTGCAGCAGGGCCACGGCTCCCGGGTCGTCGTCGCCGGGCCGGGTCTCGATCAACCCGCGCTCCTGGAGGGCGGCGACGAGTCCTCGACCCTGGTCGGTGCGCACGATGACGAGCGTCCAGTCGTTGTAGGCGCCGATGCCCCCCGCCGAGAGGTCGGCGTGTTCGGCGGCGAAGTCGGGGCAGCTCGTGCAGCCCGCGCGGGTGTAGGCGTGCGCCTCCTTCAAGGGGACCTCGTGGTAGGCGCCGTCGCGGGTCCAGATCTGAAAGACGCCCTTGATGTTCATCTTGACGATGTCGGCGCGCTTCAGCCCGTAGCGCTTCTCGAAGAGCTCCTCGAAGATGGCGTCGTCGAAGGTCTTCGAGCACAGCAGCCCGATCGTGAGACTGAGGCGCCGCGCGACCTTACCCGCCTTGCGCGTTTGCATGGCGCCGGGGGCCGAGGCCATGCAACCCATCCCGACGAGCGCGATGCGTTCCGCCCCGGCCGCCACGGCCTCGGGGTAGGCGAGCAGGTTGGCGCTGTAGGTGTAACGCGATTGGGCGGTGGCCACGACGTCCTCGCGCGTGCGCGCCACGCGCGGCTGCGCGCGCCAGGTCGCGCCGTCTCCTTCGAGTCCGCTCACCAGGGCCGCGTCGATCAGGTCGTTCTCGAGGGCGTAGACCAGGAGCGTCGACACGAACCCCCCGTCCTGACCGTTCTCCACCAGACTCTCGTCGGTCGAACGCGCCAAGAGCACGTCGCCGATCCCGTAGACCTCGTCCTCGCGGCGCTCGCGGGCGAAACGGTGGGTGTCGATCTCGCTCTCCCAGTTGCGAAAACGCGGACAGGCGCGGGTGCACATCGTGCACCCCTTGACGCCGTGGGTGCAGTCCTCGCGACCCCCGTCGACGTCGAGGTGCCAGGGGCGGTAGACCCCGTCCCCGCTCTCGTAGTCCAACACATCGTGCGGGCACGCGACCACGCAGGCGGCGCACCCGGTGCACAGGCCGGAGGTGACGACTTCGCGGAAGAGTTCTCGCCATTGGGGTTTTTCAAGAGCCATGGGGTCAACCTTAGTAAGGGTCCCTCGCCGTTCGATAGTGTGCCGACGTGCCCGAAGTGTTGGAAGTCGAGTCCTACCGCCAACTGGCCGATGGGGTGGTCGGGGCGACCGTCACGAGGGGCTGGAGTGACGCCTACGCGGCGAAGAAGTTGATGTCGACCGCCCAGTGGGCGCGCGCGGTCAAGGGGCTCACCGTGACCGCGACGGACCGCCGGGGAAAACTGTTGTTACTCGAGACCACCGGCGTCCGCCTCGGCGTGCGCTTTGGCATGACGGGGGTCCTGCTCATCGACTCCGCGACGGGCGTCGACGGTCTGTTCTACGGGCCGCACACCTTTCGCGCGGCGTGGGTCCGCGCGGGACTCGAGTTCGCCGACGGACGACGCCTGCTCCTGCACGACCCCCGTCGCCTCGCGCGCGTGGAGATCGACCCCGACCTGAGCGAGCTCGGCCCCGACGCCCTCTCGCTCACCCGAGTCCAGTTCGCGCGCGTCGTCACGGTGGCGCGCGGCGAGGGACCGGCCATCAAGGCGCGCCTCCTCGACCAGTCCGTGGTCGCCGGCGTGGGCAACCTGCTGGGCGACGAGATCCTGTTTCGCGCGGGCATCGATCCGCGCACGCCGACCGGGCGACTCACCGACGAACAGCGCGCCGCCCTGTATTCCTCCTTCACGCAGACCATGAGGACCCTGCGCCGACGGGGCGGGTCGCACCTGGGCGACCACATGGTCGCCCGTTTCCCGGGGGGGCTCTGCCCCCGCGACGGCGCCGCGATGCGCGTCAACATCATCGGCGGACGCACGTCCTACTGGTGTTCTCAGCACCAAAGGTAAGAATTCCTGGGGGCGTCGCGAGGCCGGACGCAAAACGTGAAGAATGGAGCAATGCAACATTTCATCTCCGCCTACGGCTACTTCGGCCTCTTCCTCGTCACGGTCCTCTCCTCGGCGTGCCTGCCCATCCCCTCGGAGGTCGCCTTCGGATTGGCCGGCGCCTTCTGCACGACCGCCTTCACCGTGCACCCGCAATTCAACGTGGTCACCGTCATCGTCGTCGGTTCCGTCGGCGAAGTGCTGGGCTCGATCATCGCCTACGAACTGGGCCGCTACGCGGGACGCGCGATCGTCGACCGCTACGGCAAGTACCTGCTCCTCTCGCACCACGACCTCGACGCGTCCGAGGTGTGGTTCGAGAAGTACGGTACGCCCTCGGTGCTCTTCGGTCGCCTGGTGCCCGTGGTGCGGGCCCTCATCTCCCTGCCGGCGGGTCTCGCCGAGATGAAGCGCCTGCGGTTCTTCGTCTTGACCACCGTCGGCTCGGTGGTCTGGGCGATTCTCTTGACCGAGCTGGGGTACCACGCCGGCAAGAACCAGTACTTCGTCAAGTACTTTCACAGCGCCCAGTACCCGATCGCCGCCCTGATCGTGCTGGTGTTGGCGGCCGGGGTGTGGCACCGTTGGCACTCGATGAAGAAGCCCCCGCGCCACGCGCGGCCGCGCCGCTAGCCCTGGATCGCGGCGCGCACGCGCGCGGCGTGCCCTTGGGTGCGCGGGCCGTACCAGGCGTGCTCGATCCGACCGGTCGGCCCCACGACGAAAGTGGAGCGGATGACGCCGACCACCGTCTTGCCGTAGAGCATCTTCTCGCCGAAGGCGCCGTACGCCGCCATGGTCGTCGTGGTGGGATCGCTCAAGAGGTCGAACTCGAGGGCGTACTTGGCGCGAAACGCCACGTGCGATGCGGCCGGATCGGGTGAGACGCCGAGGATCCGCACCCCGAGGCCGGTGAAGTCGGCCATTTCGTCGCGGAATCCGCACGCCTCCACCGTGCACCCGGGGGTGTCGTCGGCGGGGTAGAAGTACAGCACGTAGCGGCGCCCGAGGAGCGAGTCCGACGTGACGAGTCGGCCCTCGTGATCGGGCAGGGAGAAGGGCGGGGCGGGTGCGCCCGCGGTGAGTCGTGACATGTCGCTCCTGGTGGTCGTGGTGGGTTCGTCGGTCTCGCACCTAGACTAGGAGCGAAGCTCTAGAAGTGAGCTTGGGCCCTCCTTTTGAACGCCGGTTCCGGGTCCAACCGAGAAACGACTGTTGGCCCATGAATGACGAAAAGGTCGAGACGCCCGCGTCTCACGACTCCTACGATACGAAGAAGACGTTCGCCGAACTCGGCGTCGTGAGCGAATTGGTGGCGGTCCTGTCGTCCCAGGGGATCACCACCGCCTTCCCGATCCAGGCGATGACCATCCACGACGCACTCGCCGGACGCGACGTCTGCGGTAAGGCGAAGACCGGCTCGGGTAAGACCTTGGGCTTCGGTCTGCCGATGCTCCAGCGGGTGGCGGCCAGTGCGACCCTCCCGCGGGTCGAGGGCGGCCCGGCCCGGCCCCGCGGCCTCGTCCTCTTGCCCACGCGCGAGCTCGCGGTGCAGGTGCACGAGGTGATGGAACCCCTCGGGGCCGCCCTCGGGTTGCACGTCAACGCCGTGTACGGCGGCGCCGACATCGAGCGCCAGGTCAAGTCGTTGCGCCGCGGGTGCGACATCATCATCGCCACGCCGGGTCGACTGATCGACCTCGGCGACCGCGGCGAGTTGAACGTGGAGAAACTCGACGTACTCGTCTTGGACGAAGCGGACCGCATGGCCGACATGGGATTCATGCCCCAGGTGGAGTGGGTCCTTCGCCGCATCGCCGAGCACCCGCACCAGACCCTGTTGTTCTCGGCGACCCTGGACGGGGCCATCGATCGCCTCGTCAAGCGCTACCTCACCGACCCGGTCTTCCACGAGGTGGCCAGTGACTCGCAAACCGTGTCGCTCATGGTGCACCACTTCTTGACGGTGCACCAGATGGACCGGATCAAGGTGGCCGCCACCATCTGCAACTCGTTCGGAAAGACGATCATCTTCTGTCGCACCAAGCGCGGGGCCGATCGTCTCGTCGAGCAGCTCGAGAAGGAGGGCGTCGACGCCGCCGCCATCCACGGCGACCTTCGACAGAGTCAACGAGAGAAGGCGTTGGCCGATTTCAGCGCCGACAAGTTGGCGGTCCTGGTGGCCACCGACGTCGCCGCGCGCGGCCTGCACATCGACGGGGTGGACTGCGTCATGCACTTCGACCCGCCCGAGGACCACAAGGCGTACCTGCACCGTTCGGGGCGCACCGCCCGAGCCGGGTCCACCGGCGTGGTCGTCTCGCTCCTGCTGTGGAACCAGATCATCGAGGCGGAGGTGATCATGCGGCGACTGGGGATGAAGCGCCCCGTCGTCGAGGTCTTCTCCAATGACTCGCGCCTCAAGGACCTCGCGCACTGGGACCCCACCAAGGAGACCGTGGCGTCGTGAGCGAGCCCGCGTTGCGCGTCTACCAACCCGACGCCGCCCTCACCCGCGCCCTGGTCGTGGTCGCGCACCCCGACGACATCGACTTCGGCATGGCGGGCACGATGGCGGTCCTGACCGGTCACGGAGTCGACGTGGCCTACTGCCTGGTGACGTCGGGTGACGCCGGGGGCGACGGCTCGACGCTCACTCGCGAGGAGCGCGCGGCCGAGCGCGAGCGCGAGCAGACCGCGGCCGCGGCCACCGTGGGCGTCACGGACCTCACGTTTCTGCGCTGGCCCGACGGGCGAGTAGAGCCAACGTTGGAGCTGCGCAAAGCCATCGCGCGCGTCATACGTTCGCACCGACCCGACCTGGTGATCACCCAGAACCCGGAGCGCAACTACGAGCGCATCTACGCGTCACACCCGGATCACCTGGCGGCGGGCGAGGCCACCCTGCGCGCCGTCTACCCCGACGCGCGCAATCCCCACGCGTTCCCCGAGTTGCTCGACGAGGGCTACGCGCCGCACGCCGTGCCCACGGTCTGGGTCGGCGGTCTGACCCCGAATCTCGTGGTGGATATCACCGACACCTTCGCGACGAAGCTCGCGGCGCTGCGCCGTCACGTCTCACAGGTGGGCGACCGCGCCGACCTCGAGGACACGATGCGCTCGTGGGCCACGTCGAACGCCGAAGTGGCGGGTCTGCCCGCGGGACGCCTCGGCGAAACTTTTCGGGTGGTCAACACGGCGTGAGCCGCGAGGTTTAGGGTGGGCGCATGGCGAAAACGCCGGCGAGCGACCACCGCGAACGAACGCCCATCGGCGAACGGGCGCCACGGTTCGGGATACGAGAGCTACTGGCCGGGGTGACGAGGCGTAACGCCGCGGGACAGGTCCTGGCCGGGGTGACGTTGCTGGCCATCGCGGTGCCCGAGCAGTTGGCCACCTCGCAACTGGCCGGCGTGCCGGCCTTCGCGGCGATGATCGCCTTCATCGCCGCGACCCTGGTGTTCGCGGCCTTCGGGTCGAACCCCATCGTCTCGGTCGGGGCCGACTCCACCATCGCCCCCCTGTTCGCGGTCGCGCTCCTACGGGTGTCGCTGCCCGCCAGTGCGCAGTACTACGGGTTGGTGGCCGCCGCGGCCGTCGTGACCGGGGTCCTCTTGGTGATCGTGGGCCTGTTCCGACTGGGGTGGTTGGCCGACTTCATGTCGGTGCCCATCGTGACGGGCTTCCTGGGCGGCATCGGCGTCATCATCATCGTGCACCAGTTGCCCCACGTCCTCGGCGTCGCGGCGGGGGGCGAATCGGTGATGCAGCGCCTCTCGTCGCTGGGCCGGCACCTCGGGCACGTCAACGCCTGGTCGTTCGCCATCGCGTCGGGCACCCTGATCATCATGCTGGTGGGAGAGCGGGTGAACCCCCGATGGCCCTGGGCGCTGGGCGCCGTCCTGGTGGGGTCGGTGCTGGCGGCGAGCCTGTCGCTCGGGCGCCACGGGGTCGCCCTCCTCGGCACCGTCAGTGCCGGACTCCCGCACTGGCGCCTCACGGGGCTCTCGTGGCACGACTGGAGCGTGGTGGTGACGACCTCGCTGACCCTGGTGGTAGTCATCATGAGTCAGAGCGCCGCGACGGCGAGGTCCTCGGCCGACGAGATTGGGGTGGCCGACGACCTGAGTCGCGATTTCGTCGGGGTGGGACTGGCCAACGTCGCGACCGGGCTGCTGGGCACGATACCGGTGGACGCCTCACCCGCGCGCACCAACGTGACCCAGCTCGCCGGCGGCCGCACCAAGCTGGTCGCCCTGGTGGCCGGGCTCGGCGCGTTGGCGCTGTCACCGCTCGCCGGCGAGGCGCGCTTCGTGCCCCTGCCGACGTTGGCCGGGGTCCTGGTGTTCGTGGCCGGGCGGCTGATCAAGGTCGCCCAGTTGCGACACGTGTGGCGGATGAGCCGCGTCGAATTCGCCTTCGCACTGGTCGCGTGGGTGGGGGTGATACTGCTCGGCGTTGAAGTGGGTCTGGCCATCGCGGTCGGTCTGGCGATACTGGTCCAGATGTGGCGCGCGGCGCGCCCGCGCATGGTGGAGATGGGCCGGCGCCAGGGCACGACGAGCTGGGAACCGTGTACGAACAAGTCGGTCGAGCGGGTGGACCACATCCTGGCCGTGCTCTTCGACGAGGACCTCTTTTTCGCCAACGCCAACGTCTTTCGCCGAGAACTTCACGACTTGATGCGCCAGCACCCCAAGACGCGCCACGTCATCGTGGACGCGGTGGCCATCTCCGACATCGACTTCACGGCGCTGGCGACGCTGAGTCAGATCGCCGCGGACCTCGCGAACGACGCGGTGAGCCTCTCGTTCGCCCGCGCGAGTACCACCGTGCGCGACGTGCTGGCTCACGCCCCCGACGAGGTCGCGCGCCAGATCGCGTGCTACGACAGCGTGGACTCCGCGGTCACCCACGCCCTTAGGTCCAAGTCGAACGACTCCAAGTCGAACTAGTCCTGCGCCAACTGGCGCAGGACGAAGTTCAACACGCCGCCGTGGCGGTAGTAGTCCGCTTCGGTGGGCGTGTCGATGCGCAAACGCGCCTCGAACGCGAGGGTCTCGCCGTTGTGACGCACGGCGCTCACGGTGACGCGCGGCACGGTTTCTCCGCGGTTGAGCGGGTCCAGGCCGCGGATCGAGAAGGTCTCGGTGCCGTCGAGCTGGTGCGTGGCCGCGGATTCGCCCGGGAGGAACTGCAGGGGCAGCACTCCCATCCCCACCAGGTTGGAGCGGTGAATGCGCTCGAAACTCTCGACCAACACGGCCTTGACGCCGAGCAACTTGGTGCCCTTGGCGGCCCAGTCACGGCTCGATCCGCTGCCGTATTCCTTCCCGCCCAGGATCATCAGTGGCGTCCCCTCGGCCGCGTAGGCCATGGCGGCGTCGAAGATCGACATCTCGGTGCCCTCGGGGAGTTTGACGGTGACGCCCCCCTCGGTGCCCGGGGCCAGCTGGTTGCGAAGGCGGATGTTCGCGAAGGTGCCGCGCACCATGACCTCGTGATTCCCCCGCCGCGTTCCGTAACTGTTGAAGTCCGCCGCGGCGACGCCACCGTCGGTCAGGTAACGGCCGGCGGGCACGCTGGGCCGGATGTTGCCCGCGGGCGAGATGTGATCGGTCGTGACCGAGTCACCGAGCTTGGCCAGTACGCGCGCGTCGATCAGATCGCTCACGGTGCCGGGCTGCTTGGTCAGGCCCTCGAAGTACGGCGGCAGCTTGACGTAGGTCGAACGGCTGTCCCAGGCGTAGGTGACGGCGTTGGTGGCGGGCACGGCCCGCCACTTCTCGTCGCCGCTGAAGGCGCTGGCGTAGCGCTCGGCGAACATCTCGGGGGTGACCGACGCGCGAACGGCGGCGGCCACGTCGGCGTCGCTGGGCCAGAGGTCCGCGAGGTAGACCGGCTGTCCGTCGCGGTCGGTCCCTAAGGGTTCGCGCGAGAGGTCGATGTCGATGGTACCGGCGAGGGCGTAGGCCACCACCAGCGGCGGCGACGCCAGGAAGTTCTGCTTCACGTCGGGGTGGATGCGACCCTCGAAGTTGCGGTTGCCCGAGAGGACCGAGACGACGGACAGGTCGTGTTCGTTCACGGCCTCCGAGACGCCCTCGAGCAACGGGCCGGTGTTGCCGATGCACGTCGTGCACCCGTAGCCCGCGAGGTAGAAGCCGAGCTGGTCGAGGGAGTCCACGAGCTGCGCGCGCTCGAGGTAGTCCATGACGACGCGGCTCCCCGGGGCGAGGGAGGTCTTGACCCACGGCTTGACGCTGACGCCGCGCGCGACCGCGGCCCGGGCCACGAGACCGGCCGCCACCAGCACCGAGGGATTCGACGTGTTGGTGCACGACGTGATGGCGGCCACCGTGACGGCACCGTCACGCAGGTGCTCGCCGGCGCCGGTGCCCATGACCTCTTTGGGCTCGCGCCCGAGGGCCGCGCGAAAGGCGCCGCGCGCGCCCGAGAGCGACACCCGGTCCTGGGGACGCTTGGGGCCGGCGAGACTGGGCTCGACACTCGAGAGGTCGAGCTCGACGTATTCGGAGTAGGTGGGCTCGAGGGCCTCGGCGTCGTGCCAGATGCCCTGCGCCTTGGCGTAGGCCTCGACGAGGGCCAGCTGCTCCGGGGGACGGCCGGTGAAGGCCAGGTAGTCCAGGGTCACCCGGTCGATGGGGAAGATCGCGCAGGTCGCCCCGTACTCGGGGGACATGTTGCCGATCGTGGCGCGCGTCTCGAGGGACATGCCCGCCACCCCGGGACCGTAGGCCTCCACGAACTTGCCGACCACGCCCTGGCGCCGGAGCAGCTCGGTGATGGTGAGCACCACGTCGGTCGCGGTGACGCCCTCGCGCGTGGCGCCGACCAGTCGGAGCCCGACCACCGGCGGGATGAGCATCGACGTCGGCTGGCCGAGCATGCCGGCCTCGGCTTCGATGCCCCCGACGCCCCAGCCCAGGACGCCTAGGCCGTTGACCATCGTGGTGTGCGAGTCGGTGCCCACCACGGTGTCGAGGTACGCCACCCCCTGGTTCTCGAAGACCACGCGCGCGAGGTGCTCGAGGTTCACCTGGTGACAGATGCCCATCCCGGGCGGAACGACGCGGAATTGGTCGAAGCTGCTCTGGGCCCACTTCAAGAAGGTGTAGCGCTCGATGTTGCGTTCGTATTCGATCGCCACGTTCTGGTCGAAGCTCTGCGCGGTGCCCGTGCGCTCGAGGATGACCGAGTGGTCAATGACCAGTTCGACGGGCACGAGCGGGTTGATCTTGGCCGGGTCACCGCCCAGGGCGATGATGGCGTCACGCATGGAGGCGAGGTCCACGACGGCGGGCACGCCCGTGAGGTCCTGCATCAAGACGCGCGCCGGGGTGAAGGCGATCTCGGTGGCGTCGTCACCGGCGGCCTCGCCGTGGCGCGTCGGGGTCTCACTCCAGCGCGCCACCGACTCGATGTCGGAGGCGGTGACCTTGACGCCGTCCTCGTGGCGCAGGAGGTTCTCGAGGAGCACCTTGATGGAGTAGGGCAGGCGGTCGACGGCGAACTGACTGAGGCCGCTGGCGCGCAGTGAGTAGTACTTGAGGGAGCGACCGTTCACGTCCAGGGTGTCGAGCGCGTTGAAGGAGTTGAGGGAGGAGGTCATAGCACTATTCTGCCCGTTTTTCGTGAGCCGACGCGCTCGCGGCGGACAACCCGACACCGACGCGTTCGCGCGAGGTGGGAGAATGGGACGGTGACCTCCACCTACGACGCTCTTCTCGGCCGACTCGTCCGCGCCTTCGACGCTCTTTTGCCGGGCGCCGACCCGGCGCTGCGCCCCTCGGAACGCGGTGACTACCAGGCCAACGGGGTGATGGCACTGGCCAAGGCGCGCGGAGAGAACCCCCGCGCGACCGCCGCCGCGGTCCTCGAGAACCTCGACCTGTCCGGCATTGCGCAGGTGGAGGTCGCCGGACCGGGGTTCCTCAATCTCACGCTCACCACCGCGTTCTTGCACGACCAGCTCGGTGCGCTCCTCGCCGACGAGCGCCTGGGTGTGCCCCGGGGTGGGGCGCGCACCACGGTCATCGATTATTCGGCGCCCAACGTGGCCAAGGAGATGCACGTGGGTCACTTGCGCTCCACGGTGATCGGTGACGCCCTCGCCCGGCTGCACCGTTTTCGCGGTGACACCGTGGTGGCGCGCAATCACGTGGGCGACTGGGGCACGCCCTTTGGGATGCTGATCGAACACCTCCTGGACCTGGGCGAGGAGGAGGCCGTCGCGTCCCTGTCGATTGGTGACCTCGACGGGTTCTATCGGGACGCCCGCGTCAAGTTCGACGCGGACGACGCCTTCAAGGAGCGCAGTCGCGCCCGCGTGGTGGCGCTGCAGAGCGGCGACCCCGAGACCCGGCGACTCTGGCGGGTCCTCGTCGACGAGTCCGTGGCGTACTTCGCCGAGGTCTACCGGGCCCTGGACGTGACCCTGCGCCCCGTCGACGTCGTGGGTGAGTCGTACTACAACCCGATGCTCGAGGACGTGGTGCGCGACCTCGACGCGGCGGGGCTCCTGGTCGAGAGCGGGGGCGCGCTGTGCGTCTTTCCCGCGGGTTTCACGAATCGCGAGGGCGAACCCCTGCCGCTGATCGTGCAGAAGCGTGACGAGGGTTTCGGTTACGCCGCGTCGGACCTGGCGGCGGTGCGCGATCGCGTGGGGAACCTGCACGCCGACGAGATCCTCTACGTGGTGGGTGCCCCCCAGGGCCAGCACTTCGAGATGGTGTTCGCGGTCGCGCGCGCCGCCGGGTGGTTGCCCGACACGGTGCGTTGCGAGCACGTGGCCTTCGGCAACGTCCTCGGTCCCGATCGCAAGATGTTCAAGACGCGTTCGGGTGAGACGGTCAAGCTCATCGACCTGCTGGCCGAGGCCACGCAGCGCGCCAGCGCGGCGCTGGCGACGCGCGCGAGCACCCTGGACGACGACGAGCGTCGCGTCCTAGCCACGCAGATCGCGCGCGCCGCGATCAAGTACGCCGACCTCTCGACGGATCGCCAGCGCGACTACGTGTTCGACCTCGACCGGATGATCGCCTTCGAGGGCGACACCGGCCCGTACCTGCAGTACGCCCACG
>JAJZFO010000109.1 GCA_021805305.1 Actinomycetes bacterium
CTTGGCCTTGCTCGCCTTGGCCCTCGGCGCCTTCTCGCGCGTCGGCTTGTCCTTGTCGGCCTTCTCCTTGGTGAGGGTGAGTTTCATAGTGTGTACATGCTCCGAATCACCTCTTCGATGGTGGTGATGCCTTGGTCGACGAGTCCGATGGCCTCCTGGCGCATGGTGCGCATGCCCTGTCGCACCGCCATCGAGCGCAACTCTTCCTGCGTGGCCCACCCCACGACTAGTCGGCGCAGCTCAGGAGTCATGATGAGCAGTTCGTAGACGCCGATACGGTCCTTGTAGCCGGTGTGGCTGCAGAAGTTGCAACCAGTTCCCTGGAAGAAGTCGCCCGACATCGTTCCCCCACCGTCGTGGTAGAAGTCGAGCTCCTCGGGCGTGGGAGTGTAACTGGCCTTGCACGAGGGGCAGATTCGGCGC
Organism: Actinomycetes bacterium; assembly: GCA_021805305.1. Next base: position 424 of record JAJZFO010000109.1, read on the forward strand.
AGGAGTCGCTGGCCGACTACGCCGAGCACCGACGAGGCGATCAGGAAGGACTCGATGCCCATGTCGAGGAATCGGTGCAGGGCCGACACCGAGTCGGTGGCGTGCAGCGAGGAGACCACGAAGTGACCGGTCAGGGCGGACTGCACCGCGACACGGGTGGTCTCGACGTCACGGATCTCACCCACCAAGATGACGTCGGGGTCCTGGCGCAGGATCGACTTGAGCCCCGTGGCGAAGGTGATGCCCGCCTGGTCGTTGGTCTGGATCTGATTGATCGAGGGGAAGACGTACTCGACCGGGTCCTCGATGGTCATCACGTTCAGGGTCGGATTGGACACCTCGCTCAAGGTCGCGTACAAGGTGGTCGTCTTACCACTGCCCGTGGGGCCGGCGCAGATCACCATGCCGAAGGGCGAGCGCACCATCTTGGAGTAGTTGTGATGGGTGTCGGCGGGCATGCCCAGGTCGTTGAGCCGCAGGACCGAACGCGTCTTGTCCAGGATTCGCATCACGCAGCTCTCGCCCATGATCGTCGCGGCGGTCGCCACGCGCACGTCGACCTCGACGCCGTCGATATTGATGGTGAGCTGTCCGTCCTGGGGACGGCGACGCTCGACGATGTTCATGTTGGCCATGATCTTGATGCGACTCACCAGGCCCGGCCCGATGGCCGCGGGCAGGGAGAGGATCTCCTTGAGGGCCCCGTCGATGCGGTAACGCACCCGCACCACACCCTCGGAGGGCTCGATGTGCACGTCGGAGGCGCGGTCGCGCATGGCCTGGGTGAGGATCCGGTCCACCACCTGCACGACCGGCGCGTCGTCGCCCACCGGCGCGTCGTCCGCGGGCACGTCGGTGGCGCGGCGCCGGAGTCCTTCGACCGATTCGAAGGCCTGCACCAACTTGCCGACCGTGCCGATGGCCTGGTAGTGCGAGTCGATGGCCCAACGGATGTCGCTGAGCGGCGCGATCCGCAACGCCACGGGTCGACCCACCAACTGACTCAACGCCTGTCGCAGGTCCTCGCTGGGTTCGGCGACCGCCACCTCGAGTTGGGCGCCGTTCATGCGGATCGGCACGGCCATGTACTCGCGCGCCACGTTCTCGGGCACCAGGGTCAGGGTGGCCGGGTCGACGTTGTCGCGGCGCAGGTTGGCCACGTCGAAGCCGAAGAACGCCGCCAGGGCGTGGGCCAGGGCCTGTTCGGTCAGGACGCCTTGTCGCACCAGGGTCTCGCCCAGCCGCTCCCCCGACGCCGACTGCGCCGCGAGCGCCGCCTCGAGTTGCTCCGGGGTGATCAGGCGACTGCCGATCAGCTGCTCCCCCAGGCGCTTGTTCGTGGCCGCCGGCACGGGAGGTCGCGGGACCGAGGGGGTCGTCGTCGGCGACGCGGGCGAACTCCCCGACGACGACGTCGAGCCGGTCGCCAGGGCGTGCTCGCGCGATGGTACGTCGTCCTCGACCACCTCGGGGGTGGCGGAGTCCTTGTTCCTCTTACGCGCGAAGGCCATGGCGTCATCTTACGAAACGCTTTCGACAGAGTGTCAACATTCCCAGAGAATTGCTGAGTTTCTGTGCAAAACGACGTCGTATTTGGCTTGGCATTGACAATATTGCCCCTCCGACCCTGCTGCGTCGTCCCCTGGTTGTGATTCGCCCTCCCGTCTCGAGGTCCCTGACCCAATGACCGCGTCGCGATCGGGGTCCAAGACCGCCACGGTGCGCGGGGCGCTCGCCCTCGCGGAGCGGAGAAGTCGCGAATCCCTCGTAGTCTTTCTACGTGAGTTCCCCCCTTCGCGGCGACGAGATCATGTCGTGTCGCCACCGCGTCACGCTCTCGCGCGCGGGGCTCTCGGGCGTGACGCGCGTGAGCGCCACGGATGAGATGGCGCGCCGGCGCCACCTCGCCGAGGAATACCGCGAGGAGGTCCTGGACAACCTCGCGCGCCTCGAAGGTTCGGTGGTCGCGCGGACCCTCGAGGAGACCCGCGCGGCCATCGCTCGGGGTGAGGAGTTGATCGTGCGACCGCGCCTGGCCGACGACGTCGCCGGGCGCCGCCGTGCGAGCGCCCACGCCCTGGTGCGACTGGGCCGGCGCGACGAGCTCTTCCACTACGCGCCACTCATCGTCAAGAATTCCGAGGTCGTCGAGCCCTCTCACACCCGCCAGCTCCTGATGAGCGAACTCGCCCGACCCGCGATCGCCCACGCCACGGCCCAACGTGGGCTCACGGTGCGAGCGACGACGTCGCTGACGCGAAGTGGCATCGCCCTCGCCCACGCCACGCGGGTCCTGCAGGCTCAGGGCTGCGGCGACGAGGAG
>JAJZFO010000310.1 GCA_021805305.1 Actinomycetes bacterium
CCAAAGATAAGGACGCCGCCAAGGAGCGTGAGATCCAGCGCAAGGCCCGAGAGAAGGCCGCCGCCGAGGCGAAGAAGCAGCGGGAGATCGACGCGAAGCGAAAGTCGATCGAGGCCGAAAAGCTGCGCAAGCAACGAGAGATCGAGCGTCGCAACCAGGAGGAACTCAAGCGCCAAGAACGACGCGAGGCCGAGGAGCGCAAGCGCCAAGAGGCCCTCGAGCGCAAGATGCATTCCAAGCCCTACGCCGACGAGCCCGAGTTCCTCGAGGAACTGCGGGGGCTCCTGCTCGACGCGCGGACCTCGACGCTCGCACAAATCGCCATCAGTGACGACGAGGCCAACGAGATGTTGGTCGACCGCGAACGACTCGAGTACGACGACGAGGACGGGTCGAGCGTCGCGTCCGATATCCAGCGCGACCAACTCAAGGACTTCGCGGCGGCCCTGCGCCTCAAGGTGGACGAGATCGACGTCGCACTCGCGCGCATCGACGACGGTAGTTACGGGCGCTGCGACGAGTGTTTCGAGCCGATCTCCAAGGCCCGTCTGCAGTTCCAACTGCCGGTGTTCACCTGCGTGACGTGCCGCGCCAGCGTCTAGGGCGAGGCGTCAACGTCAACGTCAATGTCAAGGTCGTGGCGTGGGCCGCGGGCGTCAGCGTGGCCGACGCCCTCACCAAATGGTGGATGCGTCGCCACGTCACTGCGACGGGACGCCACGTGCTCGGACCGCTCTGGTGGCGCGTGACCTATAACAGCGGGATCTCCTTCTCCCTGAACGCCGCCTCACCGATCGTCACGACGCTGCTCACCCTCGCCATCGTGGTGGGGCTGGCGAGCGTGGCCCTCCGCGCGGCGGGCGGTCTCGCGACCGTGGGTTTCGGGCTGTTGCTGGGCGGGGGAGTGGCCAACACGATCGACCGGCTGAGTCACGTGCCCCACCGCGTCACGGACTTCATCGCGGTCGGCTCGTTCCCGGTGTTCAACGTGGCCGACGCCGCGGTGACGCTGGGGTTCCTCACCCTGGTGGTGACGCTCCTGCGGGGGCGACCGGTGGTGCGACGATGAGCGGGCGCGACGGTGGCGCGGACGCCTTCGACGGCGAGGTCCTCGACCTCGTCCTGCCGGCGACCCTGGACGCGATCCGCGTCGACCGCGTCATCTCGATGCTCACCGGACTCTCGAGGTCCGAGGCGAACGCGCTGGTGGTCACGGGCGCGGTGAGCGTCAACGACAAGGTGGTACGCAAGAACTCCCAGATCCTCGAGGCGGGACAGCACCTGGTGGCCATCCTGCCCCCGCCCGACACGGGTCTCGTGGAGCCCGACGCGACGGTTCCCCTCGACGTCGTCCTCGACGACCCCGACTTCGCGGTGATCAACAAGGCCGCCGGACAGGTGGTGCACCCCGGCGCGGGTCAGCGCACCGCCACCCTGGTGGCCGGGCTGCTCGCGCGCTTCCCCGAGATGCAGTTACTGAGTGACGAGGGGTTGAGCGATCCGTTTCGCCCGGGTATCGTGCACCGCCTCGACAAGGGCACCTCGGGCGTCCTCGTGGTGGCCAAGACCGCCGAGGGTCTCTTGAGCCTGCGCGAGCAACTCGCGTCACGCGAAATGGACCGCACCTACCTCGGACTGGTGGAGGGTCACGTGGTCGAAGAGCGCGGGGTCGTCGACGCCCCCATCGGTCGCTCCACCCGCACGCCCACGATGATGGCGGTGCGCGCCGACGGTCGACCCGCCCGCACCGGCTACGAAGTCATCGAGCGCATCGACACCCCCCACGCCGCGACCCTCCTGCGCCTCACGCTGGACACCGGGCGCACCCACCAGATCAGGGTGCATCTGTCCACGATCGGGCATCCGGTGCTCAACGACCCGCGCTACGGCCACCGCCGCGACCGACGACTACCCGAGGACCGCTTCTGGCTGCACTCGCGCACGTTGTCGTTTACGCACCCGCGCACCGGCGAACGCGTGAGCGCGGGTGCGGCGCTGCCCGCGGACCTGGCGGCCCTGGTGGGTGGACGCACCGACCTATGAGCGGCGCGCTCGCGCGCCGCTCGACTCCTCCGTCACCCCGAGGTCGTCGCCCCTGGGACGAGTCGTCGGGGCGACGCGCAGGTTCTAGGCGTTGGTGTGGGCGGCGAGGACCGAGGTGTCGTGGCGCAGAATCTCCAGCGCCTCCTCCTCGGCCCGACGGACGCGACGGACACCGATGTCCATCTTGGTGGCCGTGGCCTGTAGCGAAAGGGGAGTCGCGCCGCCCAGACCGAAGCGCAGGGTGACGACCTCGCGTTGCAGGTCCGTGAGCTGGTTCAGGGCATCGAGCAGTTGCTGGTCCATCATCCCTTGTTCGATGTCGCCGACCCAATCGTGCTGACTGGGGGCGACCAGGTCGCCCAGCGTCGTCGCGGAGTCCGACGACGCCGGCTGGTCCAGGCTGGCGGTGACGCCCGCGAGTCCCCGCAGGCCCTCGCGGACCTCGCGGTTCATCCCGGTGGCCTCTTCGAGCTCCTCGTCGGTGGGCTTACGCCCGAACAGCGACGTCAACTCCGCGTTGGTGGCCTCGAGGCGCTGCAACTGCTCACCGACCTCGAGGGGGATACGGATCGTGCGACCGTGTTGCTGGACGGCGCGCTGCAGGGCCTGGCGAATCCACCAGGTGGCGTAGGTCGAGAACTTAAAACCGCGCTCCCAGTCGAACTTCTCGACGGCGCGCAAGAGTCCGAAGGTCCCCTC
>JAJZFO010000068.1 GCA_021805305.1 Actinomycetes bacterium
ATCGTGGTGCACTCGGCCACCAAGTTTCTCGGTGGCCACGGCACCTCGATCGGCGGCGTGATCGTCGACGGGGGCACGTTCGACTACGAGGGTTCGGGCCGCTTCGCCGCCTTCACCGAACCCGATCCCAGTTATCACGGGTTGGTTTTCGGACAACTGCCCGCCCCGCTCTTCCCCGCCCGTTTCGTGCTGAAGGCCCGCCTGCAGTACCTACGCGACCTCGGACCGGCCGTGGCGCCGCTTAACTCCTTCTTGTTCCTCCAGGGCATCGAGACCCTGAGCCTGCGGATGGAGCGTCACGTCGCCAACGCCACGGCGGTGGCGCAGTGGCTCGAGGCGCGCGCCGACGTCGCGTGGGTGCGTTACGCGGGACTGGCGTCGAGCCCCTGGCACGCTCGTCAGCAGAAGTACTTACCCCGGGGCGCCGGGGCGATCGTCGCCTTCGGCATCGAGGGGGGCGTCGACGCGGGTCGCCGATTCATCGAGGGACTCTCCATGTTCAGTCACCTGGCTAACGTGGGCGATGTGCGCAGCCTCGCCATTCACCCGGCCTCGACGACGCACTCTCAGCTGACCGAGGACGAGCAGGTGTTGACGGGCGTCACGCCCGACCTCGTGCGACTCTCGGTGGGCCTCGAGTCCCTCGAGGACATTCTGGCGGACCTCGAGGCGGGATTCCGGGCGGCCGAATCCGCGTGACCTCGGCGTCGTCGGGGTACTGGCGCGAGGGCGACGAGCCCGGGCGGCGGCACTTCGCCACCTTCGAGCGCGCGGGCGAGGGCTTCACCCTCGAGGGGGGCGGTCACCTCGATCAGGTGACCGTCGCCTACGAGACCTGGGGTGAGCTCAACGCCGACGGGTCCAACGCGGTGTTGGTGCTGCACGCGCTCACCGGCGATTCGCACGCCGCGGGCCCGGCGGGGCCGGGACACGGCGCCGTCGGTTGGTGGGACGAGATCATCGGTCCCGCGAAGGCCATCGACACCGACCGCTACTTCGTCGTTTGTCCCAACGTGCTGGGTGGTTGTCAGGGAAGCACCGGTCCCTCGTCGCGGGCGTCGGACGGGCGCCCCTACGGCTCGCGCTTCCCCGTCATTACGATCCGCGACCAGGTGGCGGTCGAAGTGGAGCTCGCCGACCACCTCAACATTGCCCGGTGGTCGGGGGTCGTCGGGGGTTCGATGGGGGGCATGCGCGCGCTGGAGTGGGTGGTGGGCTACCCCGAACGCGTGCAACGCGTCGTCGTCCTGGCGGTCGGCGCCGCGGGCACCGCCGACCAGATCGCGCTGTGCTCCCTCCAGGTCCGCGCCATCGAGGCCGACCCCCACTTCGCCGGGGGCGACTACTACGAGACGGGGGACTCCCCGCGCGTGGGGCTCTCGATCGCGCGCGGCATCGGTCAGTTCAGTTACCGGACCTGGACCGAGTTCGAAACGCGCTTCGGGCGTGACGCGCAAGACGACGAGACCGTGCTGGACCGGGGCCGTTACGCCATCGAGTCCTACCTGAGTCACCACGGCGACAAACTGGCCGACCGATTCGATGCCAACAGTTACATCGTGCTGAGCCAGGCGATGAACCATCACGACGTCGGGCGCGGGCGCGGGGGCGTGGTGGCGGCCCTCAAGAACGTGCGCCAGCGCGTGGTCGTCGCCGGGGTCTCCTCGGACCGGCTCTACCCGCGCGAACTACAGGAGGAGCTGGCTCGACTCATCGCGCGCGCGGGTCGCGTGGCGCTCATCTCGTCGCCCGCCGGTCACGACGGCTTCTTGATCGAGTCCGACCAGGTGGGCGCCATCGTCGCCGCCGCCCTGGCCACGGTCGCGTAGCGTCGAGGTCGCGCCCCGCGAAGATCCACCCGAGCGTTCGTGCGACGCTCAGTGGGCGCGGCGCACGTCGCGCCAGCGCACGCGCGAACCGGTGCGCAGGATCGCGCGTCGGTAGACGGTGGACGCGAAGCGGGCGACGACGATCATGCTGAGGAGGGACAGGGCGACCGACAACGCGAACTGCCACCAGGTGACCGCCCCGAATCCGACGAGCACGGGCATGTCGAAGGGGGCGGTCAAGGGGACGTAGGCGAGGATCTTCACCAGTAACGACGGGGTCGCGGCGCCGGCCCCCGTGAGCGCGACGACGTAGCCCAGGATCATCGGCAAGCTGAGGGGCAGCGCCAGGCTCTGCACCTGGTCTTGCCGCTGGGCCATCGACCCCGCGGCGGCGTACACCCAGCAGTACAGGGAGTACCCCAACACCAGCCAGACCAGGGTGCTCATGACCTCGACCAACCCGGTGCCGCGCACCAGGGTGGACCCCACCGCGCGCGAGAGTACCAGCGCGTAGACGACGATCAACGACGCTTGCGCGAGGGCGGCGAGTCCGATGCCGAGCACCTTGCCGGTGAGGAGCCGGATCGGCCGGATCGTGGACAAGAGCACCTCGATGACGCGGCTGGACTTCTCCTCCATCACCCCGATGAGGATCCACGTGTTGTACTGCGAGAGCATGATGAAGATCAAGATCACGCCCACGAGCGACGTGGCGTTCACGCCCCTGGTGGTCCCGTGGTGCAGCGCCACGATGGCGAGGGGGGCGGCGCGGGCCAGGGTCTCGGCCTGGTGCGCGCTCAACCGCGCCGCCGTCAGCGCCCGCTGCTCCCCTAATCGCGTGGCCACCGCCCGTACGGTGAGGGCGGTCGTGGAGAGGTCCGTCGACGAGTAGCGCGTGGCGACGATGACC
>JAJZFO010000169.1 GCA_021805305.1 Actinomycetes bacterium
GGTAGCGACGAGTGACCACCCTCTTCGGGGCGCGCGCCGCCGGGGTGTCCGGCTTGTTCTTCGTGAGGGTGAGTTTCATAGTGTGTACATGCTCCGAATCACCTCTTCGATGGTCGTGATGCCCTGATCGACGAGACCGATCGCCTCTTGACGCATGGTGCGCATCCCTTGGCGTACGGCCATCGAACGAAGTTCCTCCTGCGTGGCCCATCCCACGACCAGGCGGCGCAACTCGGGGGTCATGATCAAGAGTTCGTACACGCCGATGCGATCCTTGTAGCCAGTGTGACTGCAGAAGTTGCACCCGGTCCCCTGAAAGAACCCGTCGGACTGCGTGCCGCCACCGTCGTGGTAGAAGTCCAGTTCCTCCGGCGTCGGCGTGTAGACGGACTTGCACGAGGGGCAGATGCGTCGAAGGAGACGCTGGCCCACCACGCCCAGGACCGAGGAGGCGATCAGGAACGACTCGATCCCCATGTCGAGGAAGCGGTGCAGCGCCGACACCGAGTCGGTGGCGTGCAGCGAGGAGACGACGAAGTGACCCGTCAACGCCGATTGCACCGCCACGCGCGTGGTCTCGACGTCACGGATCTCGCCGACCAGGATCACGTCGGGGTCCTGGCGCAGGATGGACTTGAGCCCCGTGGCGAAGGTGATGCCCGCCTGGTCGTTGGTCTGGATCTGGTTGATCGAGGGAAAGACGTACTCGACCGGGTCCTCGATCGTCATCACGTTCAGGGTCGGGTTGGACACCTCGCTCAACGTGGCGTACAGCGTCGTCGTCTTTCCGCTGCCCGTCGGCCCGGCGCAGATGACCATGCCGAAGGGTGAGCGCACCATCTTGGAGTACGCCAGGTGCGTGTCGGTGGGCATCCCCAGGTCGTTGAGGCGCAGCACCGAACGGGTCTTGTCCAAGATGCGCATCACGCAGCTCTCGCCCATGATCGTCGCGGCGGTGGCGACGCGCACGTCGACCTCGATGCCGTCGATGACGATCGTGAGCTGTCCGTCCTGGGGGCGGCGGCGCTCGACGATGTTCATGTTGGCCATGATCTTGATGCGGCTCACCAGTCCCGGACCGATGGCCCCGGGCAACGTCAGGATCTCCTTGAGGGCCCCGTCGATGCGGTAGCGCACCCGCACCACGCCCTCGGAGGGCTCAATGTGCACGTCCGACGCCCGGTCGCGCATCGCCTGGGTCAGGATCCGGTCCACCACCTGCACGACGGGCGCGTCGTCACCGACACTGACCTCCTCGGACGAGGTCTCGACGGCCCGCCGACGCGACCCCTCGACGGACTCGAAGGCCTGCACCAGCTTGCCCACCGTACCAATCGCCTGGTAGTGCGAGTCAATCGCCCAGCGGATGTCGCTCAGCGGCGCGATGCGCAGCGCCACCGAGTGTCCCACCAGCTCACTCAGCGCCTTGCGCAGGTCCTCGCTGGGCTCGGCCACCGCCACCTCGAGCTGGGTGCCGTTCATGCGGATCGGCACGACCATGTACTGGCGCGCCACCTCCTCGGTCACCATGTTCAGCGTGGCGGGGTCGACGTTGTCTCGACGAAGGTTGGCCACGTCGAAGCCGAAGAACGCCGCCAACGCGTGCACCAGTGCCTGCTCGGACAAGACACCCTGACGAACCAGCGTCTCGCCCAGGCGTTCACCCGACGCCTCTTGCGCCGCGAGGGCGGCCTCGAGTTGCGCGGGGGTGATGAGTCGACTTCCGATGAGTTGCTCGCCCAGACGCTTGTTCGACCCGCTCAACGTCGGGACCGCCACGGGCGGCATTGCCGCTTTCGGCGCACCCGGGGCGGACGAGGCGACCGGGTCCGTCGCCGCCGCGGTCGGCGCCGCGACACTCGCGACCAACGCCGGCTCCGGCGTCAGCGCGTCGGGCGGCGGCGTCGGTGCGCCACCGGAATCCTTATTTTTCTTACGAGCGAACGCCACCGCATCATCTTACGAAACTTCATGGTCACGGTGTCTATATTCTGGGACAATTTCTCACGCCGTACTGCTACGCGTGGCCGTATTTGAGTCCATTTTGTCAATTTGCGCCCTACGAAATATCTCCGTCGTGACAACACGGTGTGCGCGGCGCGTCATCGGTCGTGCCCCCCGTCGCGGCGCGTGCGCACCCCCGCGGCGGGGTCCGCGTTCACGCGAGGGTGCGCCGGCCACCGCGAGGGCGACCCAAACGCCCCTAGTCTTTCATCGTGAGTTCCCCCCTTCGCGGCGACGAAATTCTGTCGTGTCGACACCGGGTGAGCCTCTCGCGCGGCGCCCCCTACCCGCTGGTCCGCGCGAGGGCCACCGACGAGATGGAGCACCGTCGCCACCTGGCCGAGGAGTTCCGTGAGGCCGTGCTCACCGCGCTCGCGAGCGACGAGGCGTCGACGCGGGTCTCGTCACTCGAAGAGACCCGTGACGCCATCGACCTCGGGGTCCCCCTCATCGTGTCGCCGCGACTCCCCGACGACGAGGCCGGCCGGCGGCGGGCGGCGGCTCACGTCCTCGTGCGCGTGGGCCGCCGTGACGACCGCTTCACCTACGCCCCCCTCGTGGTCAAGAATTCAGAGGTCGTCGAGACCTCGACGACGCGTCGACTCCTGGTGACCGACCTGGACCACGTCGCCCCGGCGCACGCGCAGCCTCGTGAGGGGGTCTGCGTGCGCCCGACCCTCTCCCTGACGCGCGCCGGTATCGGGTTAGCCCACGCCACGCGGACCCTCCAGGC
>JAJZFO010000341.1 GCA_021805305.1 Actinomycetes bacterium
CCGTCACCGTGGCCTCGCCGTCGCGGGCCAGTCGCGGGGACACTTCGAGGGAGACGAAGCCGTCACCGTAGCGTCGCCGCCCCCGGGCGAACTCCTCCTGGCTGGCCGCGTGCAGCGCGCCCAAGACGTCACACGCGTCGCGCACGTCGGCGCTGGCCAGCAGTTCGAACACCGTCTCGGCGTCATTCGAGGTCGACGCAGCCAGTAGCGCGTCGTAGGCGTCCGACGTCGCGAACGCCTTGGCGAAGATGGCGGGGTTGGACGTGACGCCGCGCGCGCCCGCGGCCACCAGTGCGGCCAGGGTGCCGTCCACCAGCCAGTCTCGACGAATGTTGTCGATCCACGGGCTCTGACCGAACTCGTCGAAGAGGGTGTGCAGGCGCGTCACGACGCCACCCCCACGCGGGAGGCGACGAAGTCCACGAGCACCTCGGCGTTGATGTGGAAGTGCTCGAACGCGTAGGCGCCCGGTGCGGAGAGACCGAAGGTGTCGATGCCGATGGCGTCATCGACGTAGCGGTGCCAACCCAGCGTCGCCCCCGCCTCGAGCGACACCGACGCGACGTCGCGACGGAGCACGTCGGCCCGGTACGGGGCGTCCTGTGCCTCGAAACACGCCCAGCAGGGCAGGGCGACGACGCGCGTCGCGATACCCCGGGCGCCGAGCTGCTCGTGGGCGGCGAGACAGTATTGGACCTCCGAGCCGGTACCCACGAGGGTGTACACCGCGTGGGGGTCCTCGCGCAGGACGTAGCCGCCGCGCGCCGCGCCCGCGCGCGACGCCCGCGCGTCCTCACCGCTCAGGACGGCCACGTCCTGACGGGTCAACACCAGCGCCGTCGTCGGGGGGGAGGGCTCGCGCAAGAAGTCCTGCACTAACGCCATCGTTTCGTTCGCGTCGCTCGGACGCACCACGTGCACGCGCGGCATCGCGCGCAACGCCGCCAGGTGCTCCACGGGTTGGTGCGTCGGGCCGTCTTCACCCACGCCGACCGAATCGTGCGTGAAGACGAACAGGACCCCCGCGTGACTCAAGGCGGCCAGTCGAATCGCGGGACGCGCGTAGTCCGAGAAGACGAAGAACGTCGACCCCGCCGGACGGAGACCCCCGTGCAGGGCTTGTCCCACCATGATCGCGCCCATCGCGAACTCTCGAATGCCGTAGTGGATCTGGCGACCGCCCGGGTTCTCGCGACCCTGGGCGCCGCTGTGCGCGAGGATCACGCCCGTGTTGTCCGTCAAGTCCGCGGACCCCGCACTCAGCCCCGGGGTCAGTGACGCCCAGGTGTCCATCGCTCGCTGCATCGCCTTGCGCGTGGCCACCTGGGTCCCGCCCTCGTAGGGCTCAGCGGTCGCCGGGTCCACCAATCGGCCGGCGTGAGCCAACTGGGCGCTCAGGGCCTCGCCGCGCGCGCCCGCCGCCGTCACGCGTTCGTGCCAGGCACTGGCGAGGTCGGTGCGCCGCGCCACGTGAGCGCGATTGAGCGCGGGCAGGTCCGCGTCGAGGGCGAAGGGTTCGTCGGGCATTCCGAGGATGGTCTTGACCTCGGTGATCGCGGCGCGAGAGAATGGTGAACCGTGCGCCTCGCGTCGGTCCTGCATCGTCGGCGAGGGGTACCCGATGTGCGAACGCACGACGATCAAGGTCGGTCGACGGGTGTCGGCCACGGCCTCGCGCGCCGCGGCTTCGATCGCGTCCAGGTCGTTCGCGCGTTCACCCAGGGTGATCACCTGCCAGCCGTAGGCCGCGAACCGCGCGGGCGCGTCGTCGTGCAACGCCAATTCGGTCGGGCCATCGATGGTGATGTGATTGTCGTCGTAGAAGACCGTCAACCGGTCCAGGCCCAGCGATCCGGCCAGGGACGCCGCCTCGTGACTGATCCCCTCTTCGAGGCAGCCGTCGCCCGCGACCACCCACGTGCGGTGGTCGACGAGTTCCGCCCCGAAGTCCGCGCGCAGCATTCGCTCGGCGATCGCCATCCCGACGCCGTTGGCGATGCCCTGACCCAAGGGTCCCGTCGTCACCTCGACGGTGGGGGTCAGCCCCACCTCCGGGTGACCCGGGGTGCGCGAGTGGGGCTGGCGAAATCCCTGGAGGTCCGCCACGCTCAGGTCGTAGCCGAAGAAGTGCGCGATGCCGTACTGCAGAATCGAGGCGTGACCGCAACTGAGGATGAAACGGTCCCGGTCGGACCACTGCGGAGCGCTCGGATCGTGGCGCAACACGCGCGAGAACAACGTGGTCGCCAGTGGCGAGAGGGCCATCGCGGTGCCGCTGTGGCCGGAATTGGCCGCCGCGGGCGCGTCCATGGCCAGCGCCATCAGATTGCGGATGGTCCGTCCTTCGAGATCGCTCGCCCCGAGAAATAACTTGTCGCTCATCACATGAAGGTTACTTAACCCCGACCGGTGGTTCCGACGGCGCGCGCGTCACGAGGGCGCCGACGCGGGTCAGTGAGTAGTCTGGGGGAGTGAGGACTCCCTCGTGGCGCAAGTTTTTTAAGGGTGCCTCAATGCAACGCGACCTCGAGGAGGTCCGCGACCTGTTCCTCCGTTACCTCAAGGAACAGACGATTCAGCCCCTCAAGGACTTGGGGCGGTTCGTCGCCTTCGGCGTGCTCGGCAGCCTCTTCGTCGCCTTCGGCGTCGTCGTCGGCCTACTCGGCCTCCTACGGATGTTCCAGGCGCTCTTCCCGGTACTCGACGGGAATCTCTCGTGGATTCCCT
>JAJZFO010000278.1 GCA_021805305.1 Actinomycetes bacterium
GGGGTTGGTGTCGGCGTTGCTCTTGAGGTAGTCCTCGAGCACCGGCGCCGCGACCAGGTGGTCCACCGGGATGTCGAAGAAGCCCTGGATCTGGCCCGAGTGGAAGTCCACCGACAACACCCGGTTGGCCCCCGCCGTCTGGAGCATGTCGGCGATCAACTTGGCGGTGATGGGCTCGCGACCGGTGGACTTGCGGTCCTGGCGGGCGTAGCCGTAGTTGGGGATGACCGCGGTGATGGACTTGGCCGAGGCCCGCTTGGCGGCGTCGATCATGATGAGCTGCTCCATCACGGCGTCGTTGACCGGCGAGGAGTGCGTCTGGACGATGAACACGTGCGCGCCGCGGATCGACTCGTCGAATCGGCAATGGATCTCGCCGTTGGCGAACTCACGCAGGTTCGCCTCGGTCAACCCGACCCCGAGTTGACCCGCGATGTCCTGGGCGAGCGCCGGGTGGCAGCGCCCCGTGACGATGACGAGGCGGCGCTTTGACAATGACTCCACGCCGCAATGGTACAAGGTACGCCCACCGGGGACTTCTCCTACGATGCGGTGATGGAGGACTACGACGAATTCGGTCACTTCGAGGAGAACATGGCCGAGTGGGGCCTCGCGCCCCGACCAGTTCACGTACGCCGGGCCTACGTCGCCGTCGAGGGACTGCGCCACGTCAGCGCCCTGGTCTGGGGGGACACCACTGCCGACCTGGTGCTGGTGCACGGCAGCGCCCAGAACGCCCACACCTTCGACACCGTGGCCCTGGCCGTGGCGCATCCGTTGGTCGCCGTCGACCTGCCCCACCACGGGCACTCCGACGCCTCCTTCTACGGTCCGCGCGCGCCGCGCGAGCACGCCGAGGACGTCGCGGCGGCGATCGGCGCGCTCGCCGCCGCGCCGGTGACCCTCGTGGCGATGTCCTACGGGGGGCTGGTGGGTATCGTCGTGGCGCACCAGCACCCGGAACTCGTGCGTCGACTCGCGCTGATCGACATCACCCCCGGCGTCGACGCTCGCAAGGCGCGCCACGTCCGGGACTTCGTCGAGGGACCCGAGGCGTTCGCCAACTTCGACGAGATCCTCGCGCGCACCGTCGCCTTCAACCCCGGCCGCTCGGAGTCCTCACTGCGCCGCGGCATCCTCCATAATGCCCTCGAACGACCGGATGGGTCGTGGGTCTGGCGCCATCAGCGTCATGGCGCTGCGACCCGCTCCCCGGAACCCGTGCGCGACCTGTGGCAATGGCTCGGCGATCTGGCGATCCCGGTGACCCTGGTGCGGGCCATGGGACCCTCCTCGGTCGTGAGCGACGAGGACGCCGCGGAGTTCCGCCGTCGTCGGCCCGGCGACGCCGTGGTCGAGGTCGACGGCGCGAGTCACTCGATACAGGGATCACACCCCCTCGAACTCGCGGCGATCATCCGTCGTTGGACCTGACCTGAGCGACACTCGTCACCCACTCCCGCGGGTGTCACGCCACGCGCCGGCACTCCTCGATGGTCGCAGGCGTGAGACGCATCCCGGTCGAGTCGGCCGTCGAGGGGCGAGCCGCGCACCGTCGTGAGCCGCCCAGCACCCTTCCGTCTCCTTCGCACGACGTCGGGTCGCCCAGGGTCGACCCCATCACGTCGCGCGCCGGCGCCGGCGGGTCCCCCACCTGTTCTCCCTCGATTCCGCGGGCGTCGCGCTTAGGGGGTGGGTGCCGGTCCGGTCCCCGCCGCGTTGCAGGCCCGCGGGTCCCACGGCTTCAAACCAGGATTGGTGGCGCTCGGGGTGCCGAGCGCCGGATTCGTCGCGATGCCGACGGGGTCGGGCACGGTGGTGGTCGTGGTGGGGCTCGACGAACTTGCAGACATCTGCACCAGGAACCCCTCGAGCGAGGACGACGTCAAGGGCGAAGGCGTCGAAGGCGTCCACGACGACGTGGCCGCGGCGGAGGTCGTCGTCACCGTGGTCGACGCGGGTGGCGTTCCAGCCTTGAGGGTGAGTCCGACTCCGGTCTGGACCGTGACCAGGGCGCCCGGAGTGACGAGCGACGGGTTGTAGCCCATGATGGCCGGCCCCTCGATCTGGCTCATCACCGACTGGGCGGCCTCGAGACCCGGGTTCTTCCAGTCGGCGTGCTGCGGCGGCGGGGCGCCGCCGTACCAGACGACGGTCTCGGGGATCGGTCCGGTCGGCGTCCGGTCGCCGATCGACGCCACTCGATAGCCCTTGGCCGTGAACGCCGCCGCGACGGTCGTGGCCTGATTCGCGATGCCCGAGCCGTTCTCCACCGAGATCTTGAAGGACCCGGGAGCGGGGAGCGCTCGGCCGGTGAAGGGGCTCTGATCCATGCGAACGCCGAAGAGCTGGTCGATGAGACTGTAACCGGTGGGCTCCACCGGGAAGACGATGCTGCCGTAGGAGTACCCCTTGTACTGATAGCCGTACGGGGAGTTCACCCCCACCACGGGAAAGGTCTCCTGGGCCACGTTGGCGATGTTGGTGTGGGCGAACGTGGAGGCCAGGGACACCATGGTGCCCTCGGAGAAGCCGGTGTCCACCGTGAGGTCCGGCAGCACGCTCTGCGCGATGCTCTGGTCGGTCAGCGGGTTGCCCAAACCGCGCGCGGCGACCTTGGCCCCGAGGACCCGGAGGAACTCGTGGGTTCGTCGGATTCGCGCGATGTCCGAGAGGGCCTCGTAGGTCCAGTCCGCCCGATTCGTGACCGCGGGGTTCGTC
>JAJZFO010000210.1 GCA_021805305.1 Actinomycetes bacterium
GGAAGAACGACTCGGCCTGGGCCTGACTCGAGACCAGGTTGTGCCAGCCGAGGAGTCCCGGTAGGAGGACACTGTGACCCAGGCTCGACACGGGGAACAACTCGGTCACGCCCTGCAACAACCCCATGACCACCGCTTGGAGGTAGGTGAGCGACGCGATCATCCCACCACGCTAAACCACCACTGACGCCCGCGGCGGCGCCTCGTGCCAGACTGGTGACGTGCGATACCTGGTCGTCGTTCGTCACGCCAAGGCCTCGCCCGCCGCATCGGGGGCGAGTGACTTCGAGCGCGCGCTCAGCGGGCGGGGTCGACGACAGTGTGACACGCTGCGCGCCTGGGCCAGCGACGACCACGCCCTGGGGGCCTACGGTCCGACGACGGCGCTCGTCTCCTCCGCGCGGCGGACCCGCGAGACCTTCGTGCGCTCCTTCGAGGGCACGCCTTTCGTGGCGTCGGTGTCCTACAGCGACCTGATCTACAACGGACAGCGCCACGTCAGCGCCGAGGACGTCCTGATCGACCTCGCGGCCATCGACCCGGTGACGACGTCGCTCCTCGTGGTCGCGCACAACCCCACCGTGCACGAACTCGTCGAGAGCATCGCCGAGGAGGTGCCCGACGTGCTGCGCCGCCGTGGTTATCCCTTAGCCGCGGCGTTCGTACTGGCGTTGCGCGATGACGTGCCCATCGGGTTGTCGCGCTACCCCCTGGTGGCCGAGTTCGTTCCCGACGTCGAGTGACCGCAGTGGGGTCGCCCTAGAGCGACCGCAGGATCGCGGCGTCACCTTGCCCGCCACCCCCGCAGAGCGCGACGGCCGCGGTGCCACCGCCTCGACGTCGCAGTTCCATCAACGCCGTCAGGGCCAGCCGGGTTCCCGACATGCCAATGGGGTGTCCCAGCGCGATCGCTCCACCATTGACGTTGAGCCGGTCCTCGTCGATCCCGAGAGCGTCCATCGACGCCAGCGCGACGGCGGCGAAGGCCTCGTTGATCTCCACGACGTCGAGGTCCGACACTGCGAGGTCCGTTCGCGCGAGTGCCCGGTTGATCGCGTTGGAGGGCTGGAGCAGGAGCGAGGTGTCGGGTCCGGCGACCTGGCCGTAGCCGACGAGCTCACCCAAGGGCTCCAGGCCGAGGCGCGCGGCCCGTGACTCCGACATCACCAGCACCGCCGCGGCGCCGTCGGAGATCTGTGAGGCGTTGCCCGCGGTGATGGTGCCGTCGGCCTCGAACGCCCCGCGCAGGGCGGCGAGCGACTCCGGCGTCACGTCGGTGCGGATCCCCTCGTCGGCCTCCACGCGGCGGTCATCACCCTTGCGCTGGGGGACGCTGACGGCCGCCATCTCGTGCGCGAAATGCCCCGCGGAGGTCGCGGCGGCGGCCAAGGAGTGAGAGCGGGCGGCGAACTCGTCCTGGCGCGCCCGTGAGATGCGCCGGGCACTGTGGCGTTCCGTCGCCAGGCCCATGGCGCAATGCTCGAAGGCGCAGACCAGGCCGTCGTGCATCATCGCGTCCACCACGGTCTGGTCACCCGCGCGGTACCCGGCGCGGGCCCCGGGCAGGAGATAGGGGGCGTTGGTCATCGACTCCATCCCGCCCGCGATCACGACCTCGGCCTCGCCGGCGCGGACCATCAAGTCGGCGAGGTAGATGGTGTTGAGTCCCGAGAGACAGACCTTGTTGATGGTGGTGGCCGGCACGCTCATCGGTACGCCGCCGTAGACCGCGGCTTGACGAGCGGTGATCTGGCCCTGTCCGGCTTGCAGGACCTGGCCCATGAGGACCGCGTCGACCTCGGTGGGATCGAGGCGCGTCTGCGCGAGCAGGGCCGCGATGGCGACGCCGCCCAGCTCGCTCGCTCGCAGCGGGGCGAGCGCCCCCGCCAGTTTTCCGATCGGGGTGCGAAGTCCCGCGACGATCACACTACGCGTCATGTCACTCCTCACAGTTGGTCCTGCAACGACGTTAGACCCTCTAGCGCGGTGAGGACACGAGCAGCACCAGCGCCAGGACGAGCAGGCCGGCGGCCGACAACGCCGTCAGGGCCCGCCGTGTGGCGTCACTCTTGAGGGCGCTCGCCGCCCGATCGACCGTCGCGACGAGTCCGCCGTACCAACCAGCGGACACCAGCGCCTGGACGAGGGCCAGCAGAACGATGCCCCGGCCCAGGGAAAACCCCCTTGGTACCAGTTGGGGAATGAAGGCGACGGCGAACACCGCCGCCTTGACGTTGGTGAGATTGGTGACGAGACCCAATCGGAACGCCGCGACCAGGCGCGTGGTGGCGGCCCCGTTCGTCTGGAACGCCCCCGCCGAGTGTCGAAGGGCGAGGAGCGTGCGCGCCGAGAGGTACGCGAGATAGCCGACGCCCGCGAATTTGAGCAAGTTGTAGGCGAGGGGCGAGCGGGCGAACACCTGGCTGAGCCCCACGGCCGACGCGAACCCCCAGACGACCAGTCCCGAGGCGTTCCCCGCCACCGAGGCCAGGGCGCAGCGCGCGCCGCCGACGAGTGTCTGTCGCAGCACCATGGCCATGCTCTGGCCGGGGACCATGGCCAGGACCAGCGCGGTGACGGCGAACACGGGCAGGACCCGCACGAGCGACATCGCTTCATCCTACGAAGTCCGGTGCGTCCGGGCCGCTCTGTGTAGTGTCACCTGGAGGAGGCAACATGGATTCCCTACTCACCGAGGTCGACCACGTG
>JAJZFO010000337.1 GCA_021805305.1 Actinomycetes bacterium
GTACGTGGCCGCCAACAACCAGCTCCCCTTCGTCGTCGACGAGGTCGCGGCGAAGTGGCACAACGGTGCCGCGCTGTCGCTGCCCGCCAACGCCCTCGCCACCGGGCAGGCCGCCACGCCGCACTCCATCGCGTGCGCCAGCGCCGGTAACTGCACCGTCGTCGGCACGTACAACACCACGGCGACGTCCTACGGCACCGAGGGCTTCATCGCCAGCGAGGTCGCCGGCGTCTGGCACCAGGCCCAGGAAGTCACGCTGCCCGCCGGGGCCAACGCCAACCCCCTCGTCTCGCTCGGTCAGGTCTCCTGCGCGACGGCCACCAACTGCGTCGCCGTGGGCTCCTACATCGACGCCAACAACGTGTCGCGCGCCATCGTGGTCCCCGAGGTGAAGGGCGTCTGGCGTCAGGCCCTCGCCCTCGGTCTCCCCGGTAACGCCAGTGCGTACGCGGGAGCGCAGTTCTCCGAGATCGACTGCACCGCCTCGGGATCGTGCCTGGCCGCGGGCACCTACAACACCTACACCGGCGCCGTGCAGCCCCTGGTCGCGCTCTCGGTGAACGGAGTCTGGGATCGCGCGCTCCAGGTGGTCCTGCCCCACCGCGCGAAGAACCCCGCGACGCTGCTCTACGGGTTCAGGGGAGTCGCGTGCGCCAGCGCCGGTAACTGCGCCCTGGGCGGGCAGTACGTGGACAAGAACGGTAACTACCAGGGCTTCCTCGACAACGTCGTCAACGGAGTCGTGCAGATCGCGCGGGTCCTCGCCTTGCCCGCGGGTGCGACGCAGGCCGGTCACAACGGTGGTGTCGTGAGTCTCAGCTGCCCTCAGGCCGGCACCTGCGTCGCCGGTGCGGCCTACGTGAACGCCTCCAAGAACTACGTCGCCTACCTCGTCAGTGAGACCCACAACGTGTGGTCGCCCGGGGTCACGGTCACGATGCCGAGCGGCACGCAGACGGTGGGCGTCGCCGGCGGCATCTACTCGGTCGACTGCTTCACGGCGTCGTCGTGCCAGGTGTCGGGCAGCTACGCGTCGAGCGCCTCGCGCTACGACGGATTCACGCTGGTGACCAAGCCGTAGTCCCGGCCGGCCACGACGCCGACCGGCGGCGTCGTAGTTTCATCTGCAGAGCACCGTCTCGTAGCCTCGACTTCACCCTGTCGTAACCCTGACTCCATATGGTGGGCCCATGGCACGCCTCTCGCTCGACTCCCCCCCTGGTCGGGCGCAGAGTCGTGCCGTAACCCTCACGGACGTCCGGTGAGCGTCGTGGTCGACGCGGAGGGAGGCCAGACCGTGCTGGTGGGCGAGGAGGAGGAGAGCTACCAGGACGCGTTGGCGGTCGGACTCAGCGCGGAAGGCTTCGTCGTGACCGGCGCCACGACCCTGGCCGACGCGCGCGCGCTCCTCGTGCGCACCACGCCCGACATCATCCTGCTCGACCTCATGCTTCCCGACGGGTCCGGGGTGGACTTCTGCCGAGAGGTCTACCACTCGAGCCGCATACCCGTCATCATGGTGACCGCGCGCACCAGCGAGGTCGACGTCGTGCTGGGGCTCGAGATCGGGGCCGCGGACTACGTGACCAAGCCCTACCGACTGCGCGAACTCGTGGCGCGGATGCGCGCGATACTTCGCCGGCCAGCGTCCACCAGCGAGGAGGAGTTCATCACCTTCGGCGACCTGCGGGTGGACTTCGTCCGACGATCGGTGACCCGCCACGGCGTCGAGGTCGACCTCAGTCGCAAGGAGTTCGACCTGCTGGCCCTCTTCGCCACACACCTCGGACAGGTCGTGACCCGCGAGGTGTGCCTCGACACCCTGTGGTGGGGCATGCAACTCTCCGACACCCGGACCCTGGACACCCACGTCAAGCGACTTCGCCAGAAGATCGAGGTGGACCCCACCCAGCCGCGTCATCTCGTCACGATTCGAGGCGTCGGCTTTCGTCTCGACGGTTGAGTCGAACCCGTAGTTTGGGAACGTGCGACCTGGTGACCTGGCCCCCGACTTCACGCTGAACGACCAGGACGCCGCGCGCTTCAGCCTCAGCGACGCACTCCGCGCGGGTCCCGTGGTGCTCTTCTTCTATCCCGCCGCCATGTCGCGCGGTTGCACCAAGGAATCATGCCATTTCCGCGACCTCGCGGCCGAGTTCGCCGCCTACGGGGCCCAGCGCGTCGGCATCTCGATGGACGACGCGGGGCGCCAGGCCCGATTCGCCCAGAAGAACTCCCTGGACTTCCCCCTGCTCAGCGACCCCGGTGGCGCGGTCGCCCGACTCTACGGCGTGAAACGGGGCGTGGACGTCCTTCGCGTCCGACGCACGACCTTCGTGATCGACGTCGACGCTCGGGTCCGCGAGGTCATCACCAGCGAGATCTCCATGGACGCGCACGCCGACCGCGCCCTGCGGGCGCTGGCGCGACGAGACTGAGACGTGCGGACCTAGCGCGTCAGTAGCGCGGTCGCGGGGTCCTCGAGGAACGCGCCGATGTGCGCGAGCACGCGCGACGCGAGCGCACCGTCGATCTGACGGTGGTCGAAGGTCATCGAGATCTCCACCACGTCACGAACCACCACCGCGTCGTCCTGCACCCACGGGGCCTTGGCCACCTGGCCGACGCACACGATCGCCCCGGTCCCCGGGGGCAGGATCGCCATCGCACCGTCGACCCCGAAGGGGCCCACGTTGGTGATCGTGAT
>JAJZFO010000058.1 GCA_021805305.1 Actinomycetes bacterium
TCAGGAATGCGGACGGTAGATCCGTTCGGTGTAGTCCTCGAGCATGCGCGCCGACGAGTACTGGGGGGCCAGACTGCGCAGCGAGGCGCGGATGCGCGCGAGCCACACCACCGGGATGCCGTGGGAGTCGCGCGCGAAGAACATGGGCTTGACTTCCTTCTCCAGTAGGTCGTAGAGGGCGTGGGCGTCGCGCTCGTCCTGGGCGTGGGGGTCGTCCAGTGTGCTGCCGTCAATCGCCCAGCCGTTCTGGCCGTTGTAGCCCTCGCTCCACCACCCGTCGAGCACGCTCAGGTTGAGCCCACCGTTCATCGCGGCCTTCATGCCGCTCGTGCCACTGGCCTCCATGGGCGGTCGCGGTAAATTCAGCCAGACGTCGCAGCCCGCCACCAGCGACGGGGCGACGCGCATGTCGTAGTCCTCGAGGAAGATGACCCGGTTCGGCAAGTCCATCGAACGCTGCACGCTGAACATGTTCTTGGCCACGGTCTTGGCCTCGTTGTCGAGCGGGTGCGCCTTGCCCGCGATGATGAACTGCGCACCCTGTTCGTGGTCCACGATGGCGCGCAGGCGGTCCACGTCGCGAAAGAGCAGGTCGAGTCGCTTGTAGGTGGCGAGTCGCCGCGCGAAGCCCACCGTCAGGTTCATCGGATCGAAGGCCTCGAGCCCCGAGACCGCGAGGCCGACGTCCTCGCCGCGGGCCAATCGGTCCACGACGATACGGTTGCGAATCATCTCGACGAGGGCCAGACGCATCTGGCAGCGCGCGTTCCAGAGGTCGATGTCGGAGATCTCGTCGACGTGACTCCACAGCGCCGGATCGTTCGCGTGTCGCTCCCAGTCGTGTCCGAGGACCAGCGAGAGCAGTTGGCGCATCGTCGGGTTCATCCACGTGGGAAGGTGTACACCGTTCGTCACGTAGGTGATGGGCACCTCGGACTCCGAGTGGTGCGGGAACAGGGGATTCCACATGCCGCGCGCGACTTCGCCGTGTCGACGCGAGACGGCGTTGGTGGAGCGCGAACACTTGATGGCCAGGGGTGAGAATCCCATGGGTTCGCTCGTCGAGCCCTCGTCGATCCGGGTGAGGGCCGCGAGCTCGTCGCGCGCGATGCCCATCTCGTCGACCGACTGACCGAGCACGCGAAAGAACTCCTCCGAGGAGTACGTCTCGTTACCCGCCGGCACCGGGGTGTGCGTCGTGAAGGCGAAGCGGTCGCGTCCCTGGGCGAGCAGGGTCGTTAACGCCGGGCGGTCCCCCGAGAGTTCGGCGGCGGTCTGCGCGGCGATCTCGAGTGAGGCGAGGGCCGGGTGACCCTCGTTCATGTGAAAGAGGCCCGGACGGATGCCCATGGCGTCGAGTGCGCGCACGCCGCCGATGCCCAAGAGGGCGTACTGGGCCAGGCGGATGTCGTGGCTGCCCTCGTAGAGGCGGGCCGTCACCCAGCGTTCGAGCGGCGCGTTCTCTGGGAGCTCGGCGTCCAGGAGGAAGAGCGTGGTGCGACCGACGTTGACGCGCCAGACCTGGGCGGAGAGCTCGGAGTCCCACACCGGGACCTTGACCTTGATCGGGAGGCCGTCTTCGCCGCGCACGCGCACGATGGGGAGCTGTCCGGTGTTGGCCTCGATCCAGTACTCGTGCTGCCAGCCCGACAGGTCCATGCGCTGGTGCAGGTAACCGCGACGATAGAGCAGCCCCACGCCCACGACGTCGAGGGCCTGGTCCGAGGTCTCCTTGAGGTAATCCCCCGCCAGGACGCCCAGTCCCCCCGAGTACACCGGCAGCGACTGGTGCACGGCGAACTCCGCGCAGAAGAAGGCCACGGGTCCACTCGGGAGTACTCGCGTGGTCGGTCGGGCCAGGTCGGCCTCCATGAGTTGGGCGACTTGGTGGAGGCGTTCGAGGTAGGCCCGGTCGGTCGCCGTTCGCAGGAGGTCGCGTTCGGGCAGGTTCAACAAGAACCGCACCGGGTTCTCGCCCGCCAGCTTAAAGCGGTGGTCGTCGATGGACGTGAAGAGCTCCACCCCGCCCGGCGTCCAACTCCAAAGGTAGTTGTAGGAGATCCACGCGAGGTCCTCTAGGGGTTCGGGGAGACGGCGGGCCAGTCGGTCGACGGCGCGACGCAGGTCGCGCGTCCCATCAAAACGCTTTGTCATTCAAGAGAATCTAGTGGTTGGCTTAGTCGGCCCCGGAGAGATGCTCACTATCTGCGAGCCCGACGGCGACCGCGAGCGGGGCCAGCGACGCGCGCGGGCCGCGGGACCGGTCGCGAGCGGCGATCGCCCAGAGCGCGCGTCGAATCGCCGACTCGCCCACCGGGGTCACGAAACGCGGGGTTGCGGCCAGGGCCAACAGGGTCACCTCGTCGTCGCGGGTCGCGTCACGATGTAGCAGGTCAGAGGCCAGAAGACTCAGGGCGCCCTCGACGTCGTCCGAGGTGGCCCCCCGCAAGCGCGCCACGGCGACGCGCGCGATGACGTCGCTGCCCAAGCGTTCCAGCTCCACGCGACGCCACATGGTGTTGTCCGAAATGTCCACGAACAGGCCCATCTCCTCGCGCAAGGTCGTATGCGTCAGGAATGTGAATTTTCGTAGTGTCAGTTCATTGGTGAGCCCGACGCGCACGCCGTCGTCCTCGCGGCGGCACTCAATCGCCCAGGTGCCGCGCGAGGTGCGCGCGAAGGGACCGCGGGTCGCGAACTCCGCGGCCGCCCCCGCCGCAATCTGCACCTCGTCGGTGCGCTCACCCTGGCAGGCCCGTTGCCAGAGGGTCTCCCCGGCCACGTCGTAGTGGGCCGATCGCACCGACGCCAACCGCTGCACGAAGGGCGCCTCGAAATCACGCCCGGTGCTGCGGCGCGTGAGTTCCAGGGCCAGGGCGGCGTAGCGCAGCACGATACCGGTCTCGATCTCGCCGGGATCGGCGAAGAACCACGCGCAACTGGTGAAGGAGAACATCAGATTGCGGTGCGCCTCGCACACCTCGAGGACGCGACTGCACTCGTCATCGTTGAGGTCGCGACTCTGGTGTCGCCACACGAAGTCCTGCGCCGACCACTCGCCGGCGATGACCTTGCCGTAGTCGAGCAACGCCGCGTCGGTGTCGTGCACGTGATGCCCGAGCTCCCAGTCGAGCGCCGACCCCGCGCGCTCGCGCAGCCAGTCGAGTGCGTCGCGCAGGGGCGCGCGCCAGTCCAGGTCGAAACCGGGTCGCTCTCCCGTGACGCACCCGCACGCCGCGCGCCAACGATCGACGCCGTGCGCGCAGCTCCAGGCCGAGACCTCGTGTAACTGCACCTCGTTCGTCGGCGTACGCCCGCTCAGCCACTCACCCAGGGTCGTGACCAATTGGTAGGTCTCTTGAAGTCGGCGCGTGGCCCAGGCCACGCCGATGTCGCCGAAGCGGTGGTGGTGACCGTAGGTCTCGCCGTCGGCGACGATGAGCACCACCCCGTCCTCGTCGCCGAGGCTCGCCTTCATCGTGTCGGCCAGCGCGTCACCGTCGGCGACGAGGTCGCCGAAGGCGATGCGGTGCGAGAGGTCGTGGTGGCCGAAGACCACGGTCATGCGCGCGCCGCTGGGCAACGCGACGAAGTAGGCCTGGGAGGTGTCGAGGGTCTCAGCGGTCACCTTCACCCACTTCTGGGCGGGGGCGCGCGTCATCATCGCCTGGTTCGCCATGAGCACCGTGTAGGTGATGCCGTGCCGCGCCAGGACTTCGAGGGTGGCGACGTCGACCCCCGTCTCGGGTAACCACATGCCCACCGGCGCCTCGCCGTAGCGCGCTCGAAAGTCATCGATGCCCCACGCGATCAACCGCTCCTGATCGGTCGGCGTGGCCAGGGGCACAATGGCGTGCACCAACGGGGCGGCCATCACCACGCGATTCGCCCCGCGGCTGGCGGCGCGGACCTGGCGCTGCAGGGCGCGCTCGACGTCGGGGGCGTACTCGGCGAGCCAGTGGTGCAGTGTCGGACCGAGGTCGAAGCTGCTCTG
Organism: Actinomycetes bacterium; assembly: GCA_021805305.1. Next base: position 3,995 of record JAJZFO010000058.1, read on the forward strand.
GGTCAGCGGCTCGACGAGCGACGTGGTGGCGTCGTCGTCGGCCAGGGCCACCGCGATCATCGCGCGGTAGCACTCCTGGGCGATCCGCTCGTTCCAGTCGTGGTAGGGCCAGGCGCTCCACTCGTGGTTGAACAACCCGGTCCACGGGTCCTCGCGCGGCGGTTGGTAGAAGTGGTAGTGGAAGCCGGCGATGGGCGCCATCTAATTCCTTCGTTGCAGGACGACGACCGCCAGGGGCGGTAGCGACATGCGCACCACCGTGCCCTCGTGCCCGGCGCCCATCGCCACCACGTGTACCTGGGTCGGGTACCCGGTGCCGCCGTAGTCGACGTCGTCGGAGTTGACGAGCACGCGCCAGGAACTCGAGGCGGACACCGGGATCTGGTACTCGTCGCGCGGCACGGGGGTGAAGTTCGCCGCGAACACCAGTTCCTCCTCGCCCTCGCCGCGGCGCCAGATCAGCACGCTCTGCTCGGCGTCGTCGCAGCTGAGCCACGTGAAGTCTTGACCCCCCGCGTCGTCGAGGTGCAGCGCGCGCTCGGTCGCGTAGAGCTCGTTGCAGCGCTGCGCCCAGCGTCGCACGCCCTCGTGCGCCGGGGAATCGCGCAGGTGCCAGTCGAGGCTGCGCTCGTGGTGCCACTCCGCGCGCTGGGCGAATTCGCCCCCCATGAAGAGAAGTTTCTTACCCGGCAGACCGTACTGGTACCCGAGGAGCAGGCGCAGGTTCGCGAACTCCTGCCAGGCGTCGCCCGACACCTTGCTGAGGAGCGATCCCTTGCCGTGGACGACCTCGTCGTGGCTCAGGGGCAACATGAATCGTTCGTGGGACGCGTAGATCGCCCGGAAGGTCAGCTCGTTCTGGTGGTACTTGCGGTGGACCGCGTCGCGCGACAGGTAGTCGAGGGTGTCGTGCATCCAGCCCATGTCCCACTTGAACGTGAAGCCGAGTCCCCCGTCGCTGGTGGCGTGGGTGACCCGGGGCCAGGAGGTCGACTCCTCGGCCACCATCATCGCCCCGGGGAACGCGGAGGTCACCGCGTCGTTGCACTGTTGCAAGAAGGAGATGGCGTCGAGGTCCTCGCGGCCACCGTAGCGATTCGGCACCCACTGGCCGGGTCCGCGGCTGTAGTCGAGGTAGAGCATGCTCGCCACCGCGTCCACGCGCAGTCCGTCCACGTGGTACTCCTCGAGCCAGAAGCACGCGCTCGAGATCAAGAAGCTGCGCACTTCGTTGCGGCTGTAGTTGAAGGTCCAACTCTGCCAGTCGGGGTGCACGCGCTGACGCACGTCGGCGTGCTCGTAGAGGTGCGTGCCGTCGAAGAGTCCCAGCGCGTGCTGGTCCGAGGGAAAGTGCGACGGCACCCAGTCCAGGAGCACGCCCACCCCGTGGGCGTGCAATTCGTCCACCAGGAACTTGAACTCGTCGGGCGTCCCGTTGCGTGAGGTCGGCGCGAAGTAGCCCGTGGTCTGGTAGCCCCAGGAGCCGTAGAACGGGTGCTCCATCACCGGTAGGAACTGCACGTGGGTGAAGCCCATCTCCACGCAGTAGCCCGGCAGCTGCGCGGCCAACTCGCGGTAGGTGAGGGAACGGTTGCCCTCCTCGGGGACGCGTCGCCACGACCCGAGGTGCACCTCGTAGACCGAGACCGGACTGTTGCGTGCGACGTAGTCCGCGCGGCGGCGCAACCACTCCTCGTCACGCCACTCGTAACGAGAGTGCCAGACGCGCGTGGCGGTGTTCGAGGGCACCTCGAAGTGTCGGCCCACGGGGTCGGCCTTGTCGAACTCGCCCCCGCCCAGGCGCGAACGGATCCGGTATTTATACGTCTCGCCCTCCTGGACGCCCGGGACGAATCCCTCCCAGATCCCGGAGCTCTCGCGGGCCACCAGGCCGTGCGAAGAACCGTTCCAGTCGTTGAAGTCGCCGACCACCGCGACGCGTTCGGCGTTGGGCGCCCAGACCGCGAAGTAGCAGCCCTCGACTCCCTCGGCGATCATCGGGTGACACCCCAGGTGATGGTGCAGTCGGAAGTGGCGCCCCTCGTTAAAGAGGTGTAGGTCCTCGCCCGACAAGAGCGTGACGTCCGAAACGCGCGGCCCGTCGGGCGCGCCCCCGGCGAAACCTCGTCGATCGCGCAACGGCGCGAGCGCCTCGGCCAGGAAACTGGTCGACGCCAACTCCTCGAGACTCAGGGGCGTCTGCTGGCTCCAGTTCGGTCGCTCGTCGTAGGTCCCGGGCAGGTTCACCCCCGAGGGGACCTGCAACAGGTCCTCGATCTGCACCATCACCAGGCCCGCCTCGGAGTCCGCCAACGTCGCGTGCACCGCGTCGAGGACCACCCTCGGGTCGGCGTCGTCGGGGAGGTGCAGCGCGCGCACCAACCGCTGGCGATCGTGTCGTCGTCCGTCGTGCGCGGGGGCGCTGGCCTCCTCGCTCAGGTGGCCCACCGCCACTCGTTCATCGATGTCAGCCCCGCGCCACCACCCGAGGAAAGTGGCGGTGTCGTGGGTCCCGAACGAGGCGACCGCGCCGGCCGGCACGGGTTCGAGGGCGTCGTGACCGATCGCGAACTGCGCGACGTACGTGCGGCGCAACCCCTCGTGGGCCATCGCGTCGCGCAGGTCGCCGTCGACCGTGCCCAGGTCCTCGCCGACCACGTCGCAGCCGAAGCGCAGAGCCTCGATTGCGACGATGGCCAGCAGTTCGTGAAAGGGCATCTTGACGTAGAGCCCGTCGCGCGCGCTCGCCCCGTCGGGGACCCAGAAGAGTCGCTGCAGTCCCATCACGTGATCGATGCGCACCACCCCGGCCACGCGCATGTGACAGCGCAGCGCGTCGCGAAACTGCGCGTGCGCGTTCTCGCGCACCCGCGCCGGGTGCAGCGGCGGGGCGCCCCAGGTCTGGCCGTCGGTGGTGAGGTCGTCGGCGGGGGCCCCGATCGACATCGCCGACACGTACTCGCCCGGGTTCTTCCAGACGTCGTAGCCGTCGGGGTGCACGCCGATGGGGATGTCCAGTTGCAGAGTCTGGCCCCGCTGGGCGAGACGTTGCGAGAGTTCGGTCATCTGACCGTCGATAATCCACTGGGCGAACAGGTGGTAACGCACCAGCGTCGGGTCGACGTCGTTCCAGCGAAGGAGCCCGGAGCGGGCCGTCGAGGGCCATTCGCGAAAGTTGCGCCCGAACCTCTCGCCCGCCGCGCGAAAGCGCGCGTAGTCGTTCACCTCGGGGTGCTCGGTCACGTACGAACGGAGGCCGCTCTCGTAGAGCGCCATGAACTCGGACTGGTTCGCCGCCCAAGCCTGAATCACCTGCCGCTTCGCCGCGAAGGCGGCGGCCCCGTCGACGTGACCCGCCTGGGACCAGGTCGCGCGCCGCGCCGGCGAATACGTGTCGTGCATCAATTGCTGCGCGTCGACCGAGTGGGACAGGAACTCCACCTGATCCAGGGCGATCCATCGGTCGTTCCAAAACCGACGACTCACGGGACGATAGGGACTCGCCTCGAACTCGTAGGGGCCAAAGGACGCCAGCAGGGGCAGGGTCGACACGACGCTCGCACCCTGGTAGGCGACGAGTCGGGCGAACTCGTCGAGGTCCTCGACGTCGCCGCTGCCCCACGAGCGTCGCGAGTGCAGCGAGAAGATGGGCGCCTGCACCGAGTACGCCCGCCAGTCCCGACTGAAGCGGTGCGGAGCACCCCGCAGGGGCCGCACGATGAGGGTGGACCACACGACGCGGCGGCCCGCGATGACGCAGAGTTGGTGGTAGCCCACGCGCATCGCCGGCAGCGATAACGCCCACGCCCGGGGCTCGTCGGGGCCCGTCTCGCACATCGTGAGTTCCTCGGTGCGCACCTGCCACGAGGACTCACCCCCGAATTCGAATTCGATGCGACACTCGACGCTCGCGAGCCTGCGCGCCATCCGCAGCGCCACGACGGCGCTCACCCCCTCGTCGATGACGTACACGGGTTCGAGTACCCGCTCGACGCGGTCGTGGTGGTACTGGCGCAGCGCCGCGCGCGCACCCCCCGGTGACGTCAGGTGCTCCATGTCGCCCAGTGCGTTCAACACCGTCACGAGCGCGTCGGCGCTGGCCCGTCGGGTCTGGCCGCGACCGTCCTCGTACTCCGTTTCGACGCCGCGCGCGTGCGCCAGGTCGAGGAGCGCCGGGGGGATGGGGGGAACCGGGGGGACGCTCACGTGGACCACTTCATCATTCCCGCCAGGACTTCGCCGTCGGTGTAGATGGGCGACGGCACGATGCGCGCGGCCAAGACGACGTCCTCATCCAGCTCCTCGAGGTTGACGCGCGCGTCGTAACGCGCCCGCGGGCCGACTCGGTCCACCAGTTTGGCGTCGAGCGCGATGGGCGCGACCCCGTCGTCGACCCATAGTTGCACCAGCAGGTCGGCCGGTTCCAGGACGCCGAGTTCCACCTGCAGGTACACGCGGTGACCCTTCTTACGGGCGGTGACCGCGCCGACCTCGACGCGCAGGTCGGCCCAGCCCGCGCGGAGCCGACGCAGGTCGCGCGCTCGATCCCGCGCCGAACGGGCGCCCCCGGCGCGCAACTGCGCGGACTTGGCCATACCCGGCAGGTAGTACGACTCGGCGTAGTCGCGCGTCATGCGTAACGAGTCCCACGTCGGGGCCAGGGTGGACATGGACTGCTTGACCGACGCGAGCCACCGGGTGGGCACCCCCTCGTCGTCGCGGTCGTAGAACCGCGGCACGATCTCGTGCTCCAAGACGTCGTAGAGCGACGTCGCGTCCCGCTCGTCTTGCAACTCCTCGTCGTCGTAATCGACGTCGGTGCCGATCGAGAAGCCGATGGGGGGGGCCGTGGGGTCGGCGTCCTGGGTGGCCTCGTCCCACCACCCATCGATCGTCGAGAAGCTCAGGGCCCCGTTCATACCGGCCTTCATGCCCCCGACGCCGCAGGCCTCGAGGGGACGACGTGGCGTATTGAGCCACAGGTCGGCGCCCTGGGCCAGGTGCCGGTCGAGGGTGGTGTCGAAGTCGACGATGAAGACCACGCGGTCGCTCACGTCGTAGGCGGCGGCGAATTCGATCATGTCCTGGAGGAGTTGCTTGCCCCCCTCGTCGTTCGGGTGCGCCTTGCCCGCGAAGACGATCTGGACACCACGTTCCGGGGCCTTCAGGATGCGCGCCAGCCGTTCGGGGTCGCGCAGGAGCAGCGTCGGGCGCTTGTAGGCCACGAAACGGCCGATGAAGCCGATGGTCAACCGATCGGGGTCGAGCACCGACACGGCGGGAGAGCGCTCGGCGGGACTGTGGCGTCGCGCGAGGTCCTTGCGCGCGCGACGACGGGCGAACTCCACCAATTCGGCGCGCGCCTCGTTCTTCACCCGCCACAGGTCCGCACTCGGTGCGGCCACGATATTCGACCACATCACGGGGTCGCCGGGCGTGGTCTGCCACTGGGCGCCCACCGACGCGGTGAGTAGTTCACTGAAGGGTCCCGTAGTCCAGGACTCCAGGTGCACGCCGTTGGTGATGTGTCCCACGGGTATCTCCGGGAGGGGGACCCGTGGCCAGAGCATCGACCACTGCTGCCGGGTGACGCGTCCGTGCAGTCGCGACACACCATTGCGGTGGCCGACCATGCGCATGGCGAACACCGTCGGGCAAAAGGTGTCGCCGTCCCACTCCGGCGTCACCCGCCCCAGGGCGACCAGGGTGTCGAGCGACGTCGCGAGTTGGCGGGCGTAGGGGGCGAGAAAACGTCGCGCGAGGGCGTCGGGGAAGTAGTCGTGACCCGCCGCGACGGGGGTGTGCGTGGTGAAGAGCAGACCCGGACGCACCGCCAGCTGGGCCTCCTCGAAGCTGAGGCCCTCTTGGGCCATCACCCGACGGATGCGCTCGAGGATGGCGAAGACGGAGTGCCCCTCGTTCAAGTGCAGCATCGCGGGTTCGATGGCGAGCGCGGCCAAAGCGCGAACCCCCCCCACGCCCAGGATCAACTCCTGGGAGAAACGGGTCTCGAGGTCCGAATCGTAGAGTCGGGTGGTCAGAATCCGATCGGTCTCGGAGTTCGTGGCCACGGCGCTGTCGAGCAGGATCAAGTGGTTGCGTCCCACCTGAGCGCGATAGACCGCGACTTGAACATCGCGACCCGGGAGCGACACCGTGACCTGGATGACGCGCCCCTGGGCGTCGCGTGCGCGCGTGATCGGCATCTTCTCGGGCGACATCATGTCCCAGGCTTCGTGCTGGCGCCCGTCGCGGTCGAGCCACTGATGCGACGTCCCCCGATACAACAGTCCGACGCCGACCAGCGGTAGGCCGAGGGCGCTCGCGGCCTTCAATTGCTCGGCGGCCACCGTCCCGAGGCCCCCCGCGAAGATGGGTAGCGAGTCGGTCAGGGAGAACTCCGCGGCGAAGAAGGCGATGACCTGGTCGCGCTCGGACTTGTGGTGCGTGTGATACCACGTCTTAGAGGTCTCGGTGAAGTACGCCCGAAAATTCTGCACGACGGCCAGGGCTAACGCCGCCACCTCGGGGTCGTCGCGCAGACGCGCGCTGACCTGATCACGACCCATGCCCAGGAGAAGCTGCTGGGGCCACTCCAGGGCCCCGGGGCTCGCCGTGGGGTCGAGGGCGGCGAAGAGGCGACGCGCGTCGATTTTCCAGGTCCAGCGCAGATTGGTGGCGACCTCGAGGAGGTCATCGTACGTGACGGCGGACGAGACGGGCGTCACGACCACACCGCTCTCCGACACGCCACCCTCCTCACACCCTCCCGCCTCACAGTAGAACGGGACGGTACCCCACTTGGTTTCGTAGCATAACCTCGCCACCGCGTGAGTTGCGGGTCGTCGCACGCCCCAGTACCTTCACTCGGGTCGGGCCCGCTTCGGGCGAGGCGCTCGCCGCCAAGCTCCCTCGACGCCAACCCCGAGGGCCCTCGTCAACCGTGACGTGACGAAATTCTTGACCAATTAAGTCGGGTATAGACATTAAGGTGTGAGGCGTTCCCCGAGCGAAGGACCGACATGAGCAAGATCGCCAACAACATCACCGAACTGATCGGTG
>JAJZFO010000318.1 GCA_021805305.1 Actinomycetes bacterium
CTGAACCAGAAGATCGCCGCCGTGCACAGCTACACCACGGCGTTCAACGTGTCGGCCTTCATCTTCCTCGGTGGGGCCATCGCGGCCGCGGTGATCCTGCGCTCGGGCGCGCCGGCCACCCACGCCGAGAACGACATCCCGGTGGCCGCCCACTGAGCCTCTCAGAGGTGAAAGGGCCCTATCATCGACGCGGCGCTGCGCGCACCGCCCAGCAAGGGCAGGTGCAGCAGCGTCTCGGTCGTGGCCAGTAGCGAGTAGTGCGTGAAGCGGGTGGCCACGCGCACGCCGGCGGGCACGCTGGGAGCGACCACGATCGTCGGGATCTGGTTGGAGGACGCCTGGGTGTTCTCGTCGAAGGTGATGAAGAGCGCCAGTGACTTCGAGCGGTACTGGCTGCTCGTCACGATCAGGGCCACGTACTTCCTCAACCAGGCGTCGCCGGTCGCGACCGAACAGTCGTGCATGTCGTTGCACACGTTGGGTACGATCATCGTGAAGGCGGCCGACAGGTTGAGCGGCGTGCGCAGGGCGACGTCGTTGCGCGCGCACGTGGGGAGATTGGTGTAGTAGACCGCGGGGTTGTGTCGAGCGGCGTAGGTGCCGCTGGTGACGCGGTCACAGGCCACCGGCATCGACTCGGCGTAGGTGCGCCAGTTCGACGAGAGTTGCGAGAAGATGCTCGCCACGTGCAAGGGGTGCGAACTCGGCTCGTTGTCGTCGGTGATTCCCTGGGGGGACCCCGAGGTGAGGGCGATGTAGTTCGGCAGGCTCGGGTGCGAGGTCGCCACGTCGTTGGTCGCGAGACCGCAGCGAGCGCTGAGCGAGTTGAGGTAGGGAGCGCTCGATGAGCCCATGACGCCATACCCCTCGTTCTCCAGCATGATCCACACCACGTGGGTGTAATGAGCGCTCGACACCACCGCGCAGGGCTTGGCCACCGACGGCGTCGCCGGCGGCGCGGCGCTGGAGGTCGACAAGGGCAACAGCGCGGTCGCGATCGCGCCGGCGAGGCCGACGCCGGCCACGCGAGAGAAGCGACGCCGTCTTGGCTGGGTCGTGAGGCTCATCCGTGATCCCTTCGTCGTGGCGTCCGCCGCCGTCGATTCTAGAGCCGCTCGCGACGAGCGACGTTGCGCGACGATGACAATACGCGAGCGTGACGCGGCCAGCGGTCGCACCCGCGGGTCCGCGGGCGACGGACCACTGGCGCGTTGGTTCAACGAAAATCCTCCTGGAGCTTGGCCAGCGCGGCCGAGCCCGGGCAGAGCTTGGAGAAGGGGACCTTCGAGAGCGCCGTCTCGGGGGTGTTGTTCATCTCGTGCACGTCGGTGGACGATTCGTTCACGTAGAGCAGGCCCGTGGCGATCTCGCCGCGCTCGTGGCGCTCGCGGATGTACTCTTCGACCTTCTGGCGGTCGTGGGGGTCGTAGCCCTCGGGCACCGAGCGGAACCGCACCGCGGAGCCGTCGTGCATGATGACCTCGCGCGCGTCGTCCTTGTGGTGGGGCATGGAGATCTCCTGTTGCCAGGGTACGAAGTCCGTCTCGATCTCCTTGACCTCGTGCTCGCGCATGAAGCGGTAGCTCTTGGTCGAGCCCTCGTGGTCGTTGAAGGTGACGCAGGGTGAGATGACGTCGACCAGCGCCAGTCCCTTGTGGGCGACGGCCGCTTTGAGCAGCGGGATCAACTGCTCCTTGTCCCCGGAGAAGCTGCGCGCGAGGAACGTCGCGCCCATCGAGAGTCCGAGCATGATGGGATCGATCGGGGCCACGACGTTGGGCACGCCGCGCTTGGAACGGCTACCGATATCGGCCGACGCGGAGAACTGCCCCTTGGTCAGGCCGTAGACGCCGTTGTTCTCCAACACGTACACCATGTTGACGTTGCGGCGCATGAGGTGCGCCAGGTGCCCGATGCCGATCGACAGCGAATCGCCGTCCCCGGAGATCCCGATGTAGGAGAGCTCGCGGTTGGCGGCGTTGGCGCCCGTCGCGATGGTCGCCATGCGCCCGTGGGCGGAGTTGAAACCGTGGGCCCCGCGAACGAAGTACGTGGGGGTCTTGGACGAGCATCCGATACCCGAGAGCTTGGCGATCATGTGCGGCGGCATCGAGAGTTCGAAGTACATCTGCGTGATGGCGGCGGTGACCGAGTCGTGGCCGCACCCCGCGCACAGGGTCGACATGGCGCCCTCGTAGTCGCGCACCGTCAGGCCCAGTTCGTTCTTGGGCAGCACCGCCAGGGGGATCAGTGGCTTGGTGGGTGAACTCATGAGCGGACCTCCAACGTGGCGAGCACCGCGTCGACGACCTGACGGGCACTCAAGGGGAAACCGCCGTAGTGCACCACGGGGTGCATGGCGTTGATGTCGACCTCGGTCTCGAGGGCGATCAGCGAACGCAGTTGCGCGTCGCGGTTCTGCTCCACGACGAAGCACTGCTCGTGGTCCCGGACGAACTGGCGAACGCTCTCGGCGAAGGGGAATCCGCGCACCCGCAAGAAGTCGGCGACGATGCCGCGCGCGGCGAGCTCGTCGATCGCCTCGCGCACCGCCAGGTCACAACTGCCCACCGTGATGAGACCCACGTGCGCGCCCGGGCGTCGCGTCTCGATCGGTGCGGGCACCGCGTGCGTGGCCGCGGCGTGCTTCTTCTTGAGGCGGTCGACCACCTCTTGGTACTGCGCGGGGACCTCGGTGTAGCGGCCGAACTTGTCGTGACCCGAGCCGCGGATGAAGTACGCGCCCTTGGAGTCCGAGCCCGGCACGGTGCGCGGAGTGACGAAGTCCTGGTCCTCATCGGTGTAGCGGAAGAACTCGGCGATCCCGGCCAGGTCCCGGTCGTCGAGCACTCGTCCACGGTCTGGGACGAAGTCGTCGTCCCAGGTCAGTTCGGGTACCACCCAGTCGTTCATCCCGATGTCGAGGTCCGAGAGGACGAACACCGGTGTCTGGAACCGCTCGGCGATATCGAAGCTCTGCACCGCGAACTCGAAGCACTCGTGGGGATTGGCCGGGAAGAGCAAGATGTGCTTGGTGTCGCCGTGGCTGGCGTAGGCGCACAGCAGGATGTCGGCCTGCTGGGTACGCGTGGGCATGCCCGTCGAGGGGCCGGTGCGTTGCACGTCGAAGATGACCGCGGGGATCTCGGTGTAGTAGGCCAGGCCGAGCAACTCGCTCATCAGCGAGATGCCCGGACCTGACGTCGAGGTGAAGGCCCTCGCGCCGCTCCACGAGGCACCCAGCACCATCCCGATGGCGGCGATCTCGTCCTCGGCCTGCAAGATGAGGTAGTTGTTCTGGTAGGAGTCCGGCGCGCCGGGCACCGTCGAGTCGACGGGTTCGCGACGGTACTTCGCGCACAGCGCGGTGAAGTTGTCCATCAGCGCCGTGGCCGGCGTGATGGGGTACCAGCCCGCGACGGTGGCGCCGGCGTAGAGGCACCCGAGCGCGCTGGCGGTGTTGCCGTCGATCAAGATGGAGTGCGACGTCTCGTCCATCGCGACGACGCGCAGGGCCAGGGGGCACGCGAAGTGCTCCCGGGCGTAGTCGTAGCCCAGGCGCAACGCCTTCTGGTTCGACGCGAGCAGCTTCTCGTTGCGCGAGTAGGACTCGGTCAGGAGTGTCCCGATGACCTCGAGGTCGAGGTCGAGCAACGCGACGAGCGCGCCGGCGTAGGCGATGTTCTTCATCAGCACGCGCTCGCGCGACGAGGTGAAGTTCTCCAGGCACATCTTGGCCAGTGGCACGCCGAGGAACGTGACGTCATCGCGCATCAGGTGCGCGTCGAGGGGCCAGGAGGAGTCGTAGAGGACGTAGCCGCCCGCGGTCACCTCGGCGATGTCCTCGGCGTAGGTCTGGGAGTTCATCGCCACCATGAGGTCGTAGTCCAGTGCCCGCGCGGTGTAGCCCGACTTGTTCACGCGGATCTCGTACCAGGTGGGCAGGCCCTGGATGTTGGAGGGGAAGAGGTTCTTGCCCGAGACCGGGATGCCCATGCGAAAGATCGCCTGCATCAGCAGCGAGTTGGCGCTGGCCGACCCCGTGCCATTCACGTTGGCGAGCTTCAGGGCGAAGTTGTTGGTCTTGTCCGGGGCCGCCGTGCGCGGGGCGTCGCTCGCCTGGGTGTCGGATGAGATGGTCGACGTCATGGTCAGCTCCTCGTGAGGACGTGGTCGGCCCGGGACTTGCCCAGGATGTCGAAGTTGCCTGCGTAGGGAATGTCCAACTCGAACTTCGCCATGTCCCAGGCCGCCGTCGGGCAGCGTTGGGCGCAGAGTCCGCAGTGCACGCAGACGTTCTCGTCCTTGACCATGACCCGACCGGTCTGGGGCAACGGGCTCGAGACGTAGATCGCCTGGTCCGGGTTCACCGCGGGTGCGTTGAGTCGACTACGCAGGTCCGCCTCGTCGCCGTTGGTGGTGATGGTCAGGCAGCGCACCGGGCAGATGTCGATGCAGGCGTCGCACTCGATGCACAGCGACGCCGTGAAGTCGGTCTGGACGTCGCAGTTGAGGCAGCGTTGGACCTCGCGGGCGGTCTGTTGCGCGTCGAAGCCCAATTCGACCTCGAGGTCGAGCGCCGCGAAGCGATGGGTCAGTTCCACGTGGTTCATCTGCTGGCGCGGCGAGGGGTTGTACTCGTTGTGGTAACTCCACTCGGTCATGCCCATCTTCTGACTGGCCAGGGTCATGGACAGGGCGGGGCGATCGTTGACGTTCTCGCCGCGACAGAACTTGTCGATCGAGATCGCGGCCTGGTGCGCGTGGCTGACCGCCCAGATGATGTTCTTGGGCCCGAAGGCGGCGTCGCCGCCGAAGAAGACCTGGGGCAGGGTGGACTGCATGGTCGTCTCGTTGAGCACCGGGGTCTCCCATTCACCGAACTCGATGCCCAGGTCGCGCTCGACCCATTCGAAGGCGTTCTCCTGGCCGATGGCCAGGATCACGTCATCGCACTCGATCACCACGGTCTCGAGGACGCTCGCGTGGCGCGCGCCCTCGTCCCAGGACACGACGTCGAACTCCATCGCGACCAGCTTGCCGTCCTCGATGACGAAGCGCTTGGGGGAGTGGTTCACCGTGATCTCGATGTCCTCCTCCTCGGCGTCGTCGAGCTCCCAGGGTGAGGCCTTGAAGTATTCACGCGGGCGCCGCGCCATCACCTTGACGTCACGTCCGCCCAGGCGACGCGAGGTGCGACAGCAGTCCATGGCGGTGTTGCCGACGCCGATGATCAGTACCCGTTCGCCGATCGACTCGATGTGCCCGAAGGCCACGGACTTGAGCCACTCGATGCCGATGTGGATGTGTGCGCCCGCGTCGTCGTGTCGACCCGGCAACTCGAGTTCCTTGCCCTTGGGGGCACCCACGCCCACGAAGATGGCGTCGAAGTCCTGGGCCAGCAGGTCGCGCATCGACGTCACGGGCGAGTTGTAGTGCACGACGGCACCCATGTCGATGATCACCTGGGTCTCGGCGTCGAGTACCTCGCCGGGCAGACGGAACTCGGGGATGTTCGCGCGCATGAGCCCCCCGGCGCGGTCGTACTTCTCGAAGATGGTCACGTCATAGCCCAGGGGCAGGAGGTCATTGGCGACGGCCAGCGAGGCGGGTCCCGCACCGATGAGGGCGACGCGCTTGCCGTTCTTGGTCGCCGGCGCGTGGGGTAGGTACTCGGCGATATCACCCTTGAGGTCCGAGGCGACGCGCTTGAGTCGACAGATGGCCACCGGGTTGCCGTCGACGCGCGTGCGACGGCACGCCGGCTCGCACGGGCGGTCGCAGACGCGGCCCAAGATGCCCGGGAACACGTTGGATTCGCGGTTGAGCAGGTAGGCGTCATCGAAACGTCCCTGGGCGATCAAGCGGATGTAGCCCGGCACGTCGGTGTGGGCGGGACAGGCCCACTGGCAGTCGACGACCTGATGGAAGTAATTCGGATCCCGATCATTCGTTGGTTCCACCGAACGTCCTCCCTGATGAATATCGTGACGGGCCACTCGCAACTGGCGACACGCGCCCTAGTCACTGTATATCGCGGTCGTCGTCGCGCGAGGGTGAAGGAGCGCTAAGAAATAGGGGCCATGGTCACCTGTGCGCCACTCCCGGCACCCCCGGCACTCCCGGCACCCCCGGCGCCGACGCGCACCTCGAGGAGGCGCGACGCCCCTCGCGGTGCGCTGACGCGACGGCGCGCGAGTCGGTAGTCTCGCCATCAGCATTGCGGCGTGCCAGAGGGGCACCGTCATCGCGCATCGTCAGGAGAAGGATGAACGTCGTCGAGTACGTGCTGGGACTGATGATCGTGGTGGTCACCATCACCGGCACCCTCTTCGTCCTGGTGCTCCCACGTCAACCCTTCGGCATCGAGCGATTGACGCTCCTGGTCAATCGCACGGTTCGCCTCATCTTCGTCGCCCTCTCGCGCCTCGCGACGACCTACGAGAGGAAGGACGCGATCCTGGCGCCCACCGCGCCGGTCGCCCTCTTAGGTCAGATCCTGCTCTGGGCGGCGTCGCTCATCCTGGGCTTTGGCATCATGTTGGTGCCCACGACGCATTCCCTCTGGCGCGGACTCGAGCAGGCGACGACCGCCCTGTTCACGGTGGGCACGATTCGCGAGGGTGGCGCGGCCAACGTGGGACTCGACATCTGGGCCGGCGCCACGTGGGTGATCGTCGTGGCGCTGCAGATCGCCTACCTGCCCACGCTCTATAGCGCCTTCAGCCGTCGCGAATCCCTGGTGGCCATGCTCGAGAGTCGCGCGGGCGCCCCCGCGTGGGGCCCCGAGCTCCTGGCACGCCACCAGTTGGTGGGCATCACCGATACGTTGCCCGACCTCTACAAGGACTGGGAACTCTGGGCCGCGGACGTCGCCGAGAGTCACAGCACCTACCCGATCCTGTTGCTCTTTCGCTCGCCCGAGCCGTGGCTGTCGTGGCTGCTCGGACTCTTGGCCGTGCTCGACGCGGCGGCGCTGCAACTCGCCCTCTCGCCCTCGACGGCCCCCTCGCAGGCGCGACTGTGCTTGCGCATGGGATTCACCCTGACCAATCGCATCGCCACGACCCTCGGGTGGGAGGTGAACTTCGATCCGCGCCCCGACGAGCCGATCCAGTTGTCCTACGAGGAGTTCGCCCAGGCCGTCGCCATGCTCGAGCGAAGCGGGTTCGCGCTCGAGCGCAGCGCGCAGGAGGCGTGGCCGGACTTTCACGGCTGGCGAGTCAACTACGAGGAATCGATGTACCACCTGACCGATCGCCTCATCGCGCCGCCGGCCAAATGGTCCGGCGGCCGTCGCCACCTTCGTGAGGCCGTGGTCGAACCGCATCGCCCCCCGCATCGCCACCCGGGGAGCAATCCCGACGCCACGTTCGACGAGCCATTGGCGGTCAGCTCCACGTGGTTGTTCCACCACCGGCGCCCTACGTCAAGGCGCCGGTTGCGTCGCGAGTAATGCGCGCCGTCGCGGTGCGCCGGGGGACATAATTTGTAACACTTGTTACGAATTGGTGTACGATGGAGGCGTGAGTGACGACCTTTCGCGACGGCGCGCGACTCGCGCTCGCGGCGTCGAGCGCATCGCCCTCGAGGACAGCGCGGGCTTTCGACTGAGCCGCCTGGCGCGCGTGCGACGAGACCGCTGGGCCGCGCAGTTGCGCGCTCTGGGTCTGACCCCACCACAAGCGGCCGTCCTGCGCGCGACGCGCGACCACCGCGGCCAGGCGCTGCGCGCACTGGCGCGCACGCTCAACACCGACGCGATGTCGGTGAAACGATGCGTCGACGAACTCGAGGGCCGCGGCTGGCTCGTCACGTCACCGCGGGCCGATGACCGCCGGGTGCGCGTGGTCGACCTGACCGCCCAGGGTGAGCGACTCATGGGCGACCTCGACGAGATCGCCTACGTCCAGGAGAGGAATCTGCGTGACCAGTTCTCTCACGCGCAGTACGAGTCGCTGATCGCGGCGATCACCACCCTCGAGCTCGCCGAGGGGATCGACAGCGACGAGTCGCGAAGCGATGACGACGAAGGAGCAAAGGAGGAACCGTGAGCGACGACCAGCACCCAGAAGGTCCCGGCCCGCAGTGGGACCGACACTACGAGGAACACGGCTGGTCCGCCGTGCCCGACGAGACCCTCGTGGAGTTGGTCGCGCCCCTGACCCCGGGTCGCGCCCTCGACCTGGGGTGCGGCACGGGGCGCAACGCGCTCTGGCTCGCGCGTATCGGCTGGACCGTGACGGGGGTCGACGCCTCGCGGGTGGGACTCGAGATGGCCACCGAGCAGGCCAACCGTGAGGCACTCGCCCTGCACACGGTGCGCGCCGACCTCCTGGAGTACGTGCCCGCGGCGTCGGCCTACGACCTCGTCGTGGTCGCCAACATCCATCTCAGCCCGAGCGAGCGCGACGGGTTCTTCGCGCGAGCCGCCGCGGCCGTGAGGCCCGGTGGCCACCTCTACGTCGTCGGCCACCACGTGGACGCCCTGGGCATCTCGGGTCCGCCGTCGCGTGACCGGCTCTTCGAGGAGTCGTTCTTCCGCGACCGCTTCGGTGGATTCACCACCGAGGTCCTCGAACGCCGCGAGATGCGCTCGGACACGGGCGACACCGAGGACGTGGTGGTGCTGGTGTGGGCGCGACGCGACGAGGGGGAGACGACCCGATGAGCGACGTCAGCCCCAGCGCGCCTCCCGCCCCCGGCCGGACCGTTCCCACCCACGAGCGCCACGCGCTCGCGCTCGCGGTGATCGCGGCCGCGCAGTTGATGGTGATGCTCGACCTCACCATCACCAACGTGGCGTTACCCTCGATCCAGAGCAGTCTGCACTTCTCGACGACGAATCTGACGTGGGTCATCGACGCCTACGTCCTGGTCTTTGGGGGACTGCTACTCCTTGGGGGGCGCACCGGCGACATCTTTGGACGACGGCGCATGTTCTTCATCGGCATCGGGCTCTTCGCCCTCGCCTCGCTGCTCGGTGGGGTGGCGACGTCCCAGGGGCTCCTCGTCGCCGCGCGCGCACTCCAGGGCGTGGGCGCGGCGATCGCCTCGCCGACCGCGCTGGCGCTGATCGCGGTGACGTTCCCCGAAGGGGGCGAGCGCAACCGCGCCATGGCCGTCTACGCCGCGATGACCGCGGCCGGCGGCGCCCTGGGCCTGATCCTGGGCGGCGCCCTGGTCGAGGCGGCGTCGTGGCGCTGGGTGTTCTTCGTCAACGTCCCCATCGGACTCGTCGTCATGGCGGCCACCCCCTACGTGTTGCCGCGCATCGACGGTCACGGTGGACGTCTCGACGTCCCCGGCGCCGTCACGGTGTCGGGCGCGGTGGCGCTGCTCGTCTACGGCTTGGTGCACGCGCCCACGGCGGGTTGGGGCGCGCCCGGCACGCTGGGCGCCTTCGCGGCGGCGGCGGTGTTGCTCGTGGTCTTCGCGGTGGTGGAACGGCGCAGCGCGCAGCCACTGATCCCGCCGCACTTCCTGCGTCATCGCAATCGCGCGGGGGGCTACGTCACGATGATGCTGATCGGCGCCTCCATGCTCTCGCTGTTGTTCTTCTTGACCCAGTTCCTCCAGGAGCAGATGCACTACAGCTCCCTGCGTGCGGGCGTGTCGTACCTGCCGGTGCCGATCATGGTGGCCTCGACCAGCGTGTTCCTCTCGCGAAAGATCAAGCGCTACGGGGTGAGGGTCTTCTTGACCGTCGGACCGCTGCTCGTCGCGCTGGGCATCCTCTGGGCGTCGTTCCTCACGCCGACCTCGAACTACTGGCACGTCCTGGGACCGTTGGTCACCTTCGGACTGGGGATGGGTTTCTCCTTCGTCCCCCTGACGCTCAACGCCGTCTCCTCGGTGCAGAACCACGAGCAGGGACTGGCGTCGTCGTTGCTCAACACCTCCCAACAGATCGGTGGTTCGCTGGGCCTAGCGGTGCTGGTGACGGTCTCGGCGACGGTGCGGACCCACCAGCTCGCCCAGTCCGCCTCGCCTGCGGCGGCGCAGTCGCAGATCGACGCAAGCGTGCAGGGGTTCCACGCCGCCCTGCGCGTGGGGGCGCTGAGCTCCTTGCTCGCCTTCATCACCGCACTGCTCGTGGTGCGAGCGCCGCGTCCCCACGTCGGCGCCTCGAGCGACGTGCCGCCCGCACCCGCGCCCACACCGGGACCGGGACAGGGACAGGGACCGGGACGGCACCTCTAGGCGACGCGACGCGACGTCGTCCGCTCGAGCCGACGGCGACGACGCACGTCGCCGATCAGTTGGTCGTCACCAGGCCGCTCTGGTAGGCGAGTACCACGAGTTGCGTGCGGTCACGGGTGTCGGTCTTGTTGAGGATGCGACTGACGTGGGTCTTGACGGTCGCCACGCTCATGAACAGTGCGGCGGCGATCTCGGCGTTGGACAGTCCCTGGGCGACCGCGATCATCACCTCACGCTCGCGATCGGTGAGCTCCTCGAGGGAGCGACCCGCCGGCGTCGCGCCGGGGGTCGCGGGCCGACTGGTGAACTCCTGGATGAGGCGACGCGTGACGCTCGGCGCCAGGAGCGCCTCACCACCGGCGATGACGCGGATCGCGTTCAACAGTTCCTCGGGCGGGGTGTCCTTGAGCAGGAACCCGCTGGCCCCGGCGCGCAGGGCCTCAAAGACGTACTCGTCGAGGTCGAAGGTGGTGAGCATGAGGATCCTGGTCGCCGGGTGCTCGGTCGACGCGCTGATGCGTCGCGCGGCCTCGAGGCCGTCCATCACCGGCATGCGCACGTCGAGCATGATCACGTCGGGGTGGGTCTCGTTGACGAGTCGTAACGCCTCGCTGCCGTCGCTCGCCTCGCCCACGACCTCGAGGTCGTGGGCGGAGTTGACCAGTACGCTGAATCCGGCGCGCACCAGGGCCTGGTCGTCGGCGACCACCACCCGGATGCTCACGACGCCTCCTGGATACGCAGTCGGGCGCTGACGACGAATCCCCCGTCGTCGCGCGCCTCGGCCCGCAGGGTGCCCCCGAAGGAGCGGGCGCGTTCGCTCATGCCGATGATGCCGTGGCCCGCGACG
>JAJZFO010000338.1 GCA_021805305.1 Actinomycetes bacterium
CGAAGCGTTCTTCGAGCACGTGCCACTGTTCGGGGGCACGACGGATGAGGCCCTCGAGTTCGTGCGCGATGGCCTGGGTGACGCGGGTCACGTCGTCGCGCAGTCGTCCCTCACGTCCCGAGGCGAGCGGTGGCGTCACCACGGCGAAGTGGTCACGACCCGGCCCGGTGTAACACGCCGCGCACAAGAGGGTGGCTCCGGTGCGTAGCGCCAGGGTCGCCGGTCCGCCCGGCAACGTCACCGCGGCGCCGAAGAAGTCGACGCTCACCCCGCCGCCGGAAATGTCGCGGTCACACAACAGACCGACGACCCCGCCGTCTTTGAGTACCCGCAGCAACGTGGCGCTGGCCTCGCGATTCAGGGCCTCGATGTGGATGCCAATCGACTCGCGTTTGGCCCTGAACCACTCGAAGAGCTCGGGGGGCTCCAATTCCTCGGCGATGGCCGTCATGGGCATCCCGAGTGAGGAGATGAAGGAGCCCCCCCACTCCCACGACCCCACGTGGGGCAACGCGATGACCACACCCGCACCGCGGGCGAACGCCGCCTCGAGGTGCTCGAGACCCTCGGTGATGCGAAAGCGCGACGTGATCGTCGCGGGGTCGAGGGCGGGCAGCTTGCCCCCCTCCGCCCAGTACTGGGCGTAGTTGGCGAAACCGCGCGCGACGAATCGCTCGAGGACGGCGGGATCAACCGGTCGCCCCGGCGCGTCGAGCACGCGCGCCAGGTTGGTGGACAGGTGGGCGCGCGCGCGCGACCTCATCCCCACCGCGGTCCCCACCCGTCGGGCCAGCGCCACGTCGACCCGTTCGGGCAACCACTCGAGGAGACGGCCGGCGAACATGTAGAGCGCGGCCGTGGTGCGGGGCTTCACGGCTCAGTGGCGAGAGGAACGGCTGAGT
Organism: Actinomycetes bacterium; assembly: GCA_021805305.1. Next base: position 903 of record JAJZFO010000338.1, read on the forward strand.
CGGCGCGCCCGACGCACGTGCGCGCGCGGGGCGCGTTCGATGACCGTGCGCGGCGCGGGCCGCGCCGCGATGCGCCAGACTCGCCAGAACCTACCGAAGGACGTCGCCGTGGTCAGGGCCAACATGATCCAGAGGACCGGGACGAAGATGACCGGCGACAGGAGTGCCACGCCCAGGAGGACCAGCCGCTCCGCGCGCTCCATCAGCCCCCCCTTGGCCGCCAGGCCCAAGCTCTCGGCCTTGGATCGTTGGTAGGAGATAAGGAAGAACGTAGTGAGGAGCGCGAACGGCAAGAGACCCGTCTCGCCCGGATGGCGACGCTCGAGATAGAACAACACGCCCCCGAGCAAGACGGCGTCAGCGACGCGGTCGACCACCGAGTCGAAGAAGCTCCCGCGTTGGCTCGCGCGCTGGCTGGCCTTGGCGACCGCGCCATCGAGCAGGTCGTGCGCGCCCGTCAGCACCAGCAGGAGAATGGCGACCGCGAAGTAGCCCTGCGCAATGCACCACGCCGTCAACGCGGCGAAGACCAGACCCGACGCGGTCAAGACGTCAGCGGAGAAGCCGGCGCGTACCAGTGCTCGACCCACCGGTGCGGTGACGGCGTCTACTGATTGGCGGAATCTTCCGTCGAACATCGTCCTCCCACGTCCACGCCGCAGTCTACCGGGGCGCTTTTGCCCGCACTAGTGAGCGAAGTGAACACTGACCTTTCGCCAGGTCGACGCCAGGGATTCGGGCAGAACGCGGGTCTCGGCGATGGTACTCATGAAATTGGTGTCGCCATTCCAGCGAGGAAGCGCGTGGGCGTGCAGGTGCTTGGGTATTCCCGCGCCGGCCGCTTGCCCCAAATTCATGCCAAGATTCATGCCGTCACTGGCGTAGGCGTCGTCGAGGGCGCGCGCCGTTCGCCGCAGGGCCAGCGTGAAACTCGCGTACTCGCCGTCGCTCAACTCACCCAACGTCGCCACGTGACGCCGTGGCAGGACCAGGAGGTGACCCGACCCGTACGGGAAGGCGTTGAGGGTCACGTAGCTCGAGTCATCTCGCCACAACACCCCCGAGTCCAGGGACGGCTCGAGCGCGGCGAGGTCGCAGAAGACGCACCCTCCCTCGTCGCGGGCGTGCGACGCCGCCTCGGGGCTCGAGACGTAGGCCTCGCGCCACGACGCCGCGAATCGATCAAGTGGCACGGGTGAGCTCCGGCGAGCCGTGATCGGCGATCTCGCGCTCCAGGCGGTGGGCGAACTCTTCGAGACCGACCCCGCGCTCGGGGTCGTTCGCCCCGCGGGCGTTCACGCCCAGCGTGCGCGCGGTCACGTCCTCGTCGCCGACGACGAGGACGTAGGGAACCTTCGCCATCTTCGCTCGACGAATCCGCGCGCCCAGGGGTTCGTTCGCCTCTTCGACGCTCGCGCGCGCGCCGACGCCGCGCAGCGTCGCCGCCACCTCGTGGGCGTAGGCGTCGTGGTCGTCGCGCACCCCGAGCACGACGACCTGCTCCGGGCACATCCAGGTCGGCATGTTGCCGGCGTAGTGCTCGATGAGGATCGCCATGAAGCGTTCGACGGTCCCGAAGAGGGCCCGGTGGATCATGATGGGGCGGTGACGGGCGTTGTCGGGCGCGACGTACGCCGCCTCGAAGCGCTGGGGGGTTTGAAAGTCCAACTGGATGGTGGAGAGTTGGTGGGTCCGACCGATTGCGTCACGGGCCTGCACCGAGATCTTGGGGCCGTAGAACGCTCCGCCGCCCTCGTCGAGCACCAGGTCGAGACCGGCGCCTCGGGCGACGCTCGCGAGGGTGGCCTCCGCCTCGCTCCACTCCTCGTCGGAGCCAACGGCCTTGCCCTCGGGACGAGTCGACAACTCGAGGTAGAAGTCATTGAGTCCGAAGTCACGCAGGAGTCCCAACACGAAGGTCAGCAGGTCACTGAGCTCCTGGGCCATCTGTTCGCGGGTGCAGAAGATATGCGCGTCGTCCTGGGTCATCCCGCGCACGCGAGTCAGACCGTGGACCGCGCCCGACTTCTCGTAGCGGTACACCGTCCCGAATTCGAACATCCGTAGCGGCAACTCGCGGTAGGACCGCTGGCGGGATTTGTAAATGAGCACGTGGAACGGACAATTCATGGGCTTGAGGTAGTACTGCTGACCGTCGTCCAGCTCCATCGGGGGGTACATCCCGTCGGCGAACCACTCCAGGTGACCCGACGTCTCAAACAGCTCGGCTTTCGTGATGTGCGGCGAGTTGACGAATTCGTACCCACCCGCCACGTGGCGGGCCCTCGAATACTCCTCCATCACGCGTCGCATCGTCCCACCCTTGGGGTGGAAGACCGCGAGACCGGGCCCCAGTTCGCTCGGGAACGAGAACAGGTCCATCTCAGCGCCGAGTCGACGGTGATCACGCTTCTCGGCCTCGTCGAGTTGATGGAGGTGCGCCGCCAGCGCCTCCTTCGTCTCCCACGCCGTGCCGTAGATTCGTTGCAACTGCGGGCGCTTCTCGTCGCCGCGCCAGTAGGCCCCCGCGACCCGCATGAGTTTGAAGTGGCCGAGTCGCCGGGTGGACGGGACGTGGGGCCCGCGACAGAGGTCTTGGAACTCCGGCGTGTTGGAGTACGTCGAGACGATCGACGCGCCGACCTCGTGGCGGTCCTCCGGGGTCGCGCCGGTGCGAACGGCGGTGATGATCTCGACCTTGAAGGGTTGATCCTTGAAGAGTTCGAGACCCTCGTCGAAGGAATACTCGGCGCGCAGGAAGGGTTGGTCCTCGGCCACGATGGCGCGCATCGCGTCGTCAATCCGCGACAGGTCGTCGTCGCTGAAGCGCGCGCCGTGGGGTAACTCGAAGTCGTAGTAGAAACCGTCGCGAATCGCGGGGCCGATGGCGTAGTGCGCGCCGGGCCAGAGGCGAAGGACGGCCTGAGCGAGCACGTGCGCGGTCGAGTGACGTAGTACCTCTCGACCGAGGTCGCTGGGGGGCGTCACGAGGGCGACGACGTCGCCGTCGTGCAATTGCCTCGTCAGGTCGGTTAATTCGCCGTTGACCTGGGCCGCCAGGGCGTCCTTGAGGAGTCGCGGGCCGATGGCCGCGGCCAGGTCGCGGGCCGTGGAGCCCTCGTCGAGCGAGCGCGTACTGCCGTCTGGAAGATGGATTTCAATGACCGACATAATGCCTTTCCTCGCCTACAGCGTAATGCCGAGCAAGGCCGCCGCCGGGGCGACGGTCGCACCGGCGTGGGCCGCCGCGTCGACCGCGTCGAGGGCGCCCGGGCAGTTGAGATCGTCGTCGAGTGCGTCGCGCACGTCCTGTAGCACCGAACTGGCGCGGCCGTTCAAGGTCGAGCGCCAGGTGGCCAGTCGTGACTGCGCCTGGCTCAGGAGCTCCTCGCGCCACTCCCAGTCCTGGCGGTAGTGCTGGTCCAAAAGTGCCAATCGCACCGCCGCGGGTTCCGTGCGCTGCGCGAGGTCCGAGACGAAGACCAGGTTTCCTAAGGATTTCGACATCTTGGTCCCGTCGAGCCCCACGAGTCCGACGTGCGCCCAGAAACGCACAAAGGGTTGGCCGGTCACGGATTCGCTCTGCGCCGCTTCGCACTCGTGGTGCGGGAACGCCAAGTCACGACCGCCGCCGTGGACGTCGATGGTGTCACCCAACTCACGTCGCGCGAGCGCCGAACACTCGATATGCCAGCCCGGTCGTCCGGCCCCCCAGCGCGACTCCCACGAGGGCTCGTCCTCCAGTGAGGGTTGCCACAGCACGAAGTCCAGGGGGTCGCGCTTGCGCGCGTCCTCGGGATTGCCTCCGTGGATGGCGGCTAACTCGATCATCGCGAGGCGGCTCTCGTGACTTACTTGCCCGAAGCGTTCGAATGTGGACGCCTCGAAGTAGACCCACCCCTCGACCTGATACGCGTGGCCCGACTCGACGAGTTCGCCGATCATGGTCAAGATCTCGGGGATGGCACTCGTGGCCCGGGGCTCGGCGTGCACCGGCAGGAGATTGATGAGTCGCATATCGCGCTCGAATTTGGCCATCTCGCGCGCGGCCAGGTCCAGGTAGTTCACACCGAGGTGGCGCGCCTTGCGCAAGATGTCGTCGTCCACGTCGGTCACGTTGCGCACGCAGTGCGTGTCGTGACCCGCGTCGCGCAAGCGGCGCTGGAGGACGTCGAAGGTCAGGTAGACGAAGGCGTGACCCAGGTGCGCCGCGTCGTAGGGCGTGATGCCGCAACTGTAGAGTGAGACGACCGGGCCCGGTGCCATCTCGAAGATCCCCCGGCGGGCGGTGTCGAAGAGGCGCATCAGCGCGGCAGACCGGCCAGCTTGACGTAACTGTGGGCCTTGTGGCGGATGTTGATCGAGATACACACCGCGGTGAACGCCTCGACCGCCGAGGCCAGGGACATCGACCCCGCCACTACCGCACGCAGTCCCGGCATCGCCTCGACCATCGCGGCCACCTGGTCGCGCGACGCCGCGTGATCACCGAAGATCACCACGTCGGCCTCCAGTCCACTGTCGAGGTTGAGCATCTCCGACGCCGGAAGGTGGTGAAACGCACCGACCACCCGCGACGCCGGCAACGCGTGCGCGAGCTGCAGGGCCATGGAACCCCGCGGTGGGTATAGGGGCACCAGTTCACGGCCCTCGCGCGCTAGCGCGTTCACCATCGACACGACGACCTTGTCGGCCAGTGCGTCCTTCAGGGCGCTCACCGTAGCCACCGCCGAGTCCCAGGGTGTCGCCACCACGACGACGTCACACTGCGCGGCCCCCTCGTTGCCGGCCCCGGTGATGGCGCCCGCGCCGCGCGGCACCAGCGTGGCCGCGACGTCGCTCGCGCGCTGCGCGTCGCGCGAACCCAAGATGACGTCGAAGCCCGCGCTCGCCAGACGCACGGCGACGCCCTGTCCCGCGGGACCGGTTCCGCCCAAAATACCGACGTTGCTCATGGGTAACCTTTCGATGGATTAACTTCAGTACGCTAACAAGATGGCAATCCTGACCAATCACCGTATCTTGATTACTGGCGTCCTGACTGACGATTCCCTCGCGTTCGGCATCGCGCGTCGCGCCCTCGAGGAGGGTGCGAGCATCATCGTCACGGGAGCCGGTCGGGGGCTGTCGCTCACGAAGCGAACCGCGCGCAAATTGGACGAGTGGGGTGAGGTCGGCGAGGTGGTGGAGCTCGACGTCACTGATCCGGCGCAACTGGCGGCGGCGGCCACGGCGGTCCAGGACCGCTTCGGACGCCTCGACGGATTGGTCCACGCCATTGGTTTCGCGCCCCAGAGTTGTCTCGGCAAGGGAATGTTCGTGGCGCCCTTCGACGATGTCGCCACCGCGATGAACATCTCGACGTACTCCCTGGCCGCCCTGGTGGGGACCTTCCGCCCGCTCCTGCAGCGCGCCGAGGCCCTCGGCGGCGCCTCGGTCATCGCGTTGGACTTCGACGCCTCGCGGGCCTACCCCATGTACGACTGGATGGGGGTGATGAAAGCGGCGCTGGAGTCGCTGGGACGATACCTGGCCCGCGAGGTCGGCGCCGATCGGATCCGCGTGAACATGCTGGCCGCGGGTCCCATCCGCACGATGGCGGCCAAGTCGATCCCGGGTTTCGAGGTCTTCGAGGACACCTGGGCGGACCGCGCCCCGCTGGGCTGGGACGTCAACGACTCCGCGGCCGTCGCCGACACCGCCGTCGCCCTCTTGTCGCCCCTGTTACGCGCCACCACCGCGTCGGTCATCCACGTCGACGGGGGCGCCCACGCCATGGGCTGACGCCTGGGGCGCGAACTGCGTCTCGTACAGGTTTCGGTAGAGGCCGCCGCGGGCCAGGAGCTCTTCGTGGGTGCCGCGTTGGACGATGCGCCCCGCGTCGATGACCAGAATCTGGTCCGCGTTACGGATGGTGGAGAGGCGGTGCGCGATCACCAGTGACGTCCGCTGCGCCATCGTCTGTTCGAGGGCGCGTTGCACCGCCGCCTCGCTCTCGTTGTCGAGGTGCGCCGTCGCCTCGTCCAAGACGACGAGTCGCGGTGCCTTGAGCAGCAGGCGCGCGAGGGCCACGCGCTGCTTCTCCCCGCCGCTCAGGCGGTAACCCCGCTCCCCCACGACGGTGTCCAGGCCCAGCGGCAGACTCGCCACCAGCGAGGCGATCTGCGCGGCCCGCAGGGCCACCGCGATCTCCTCGTCACTCGCGTCGGGCCGCGCGAAGAGCAGGTTGGCGCGCAACGTGTCGTGAAAGAGGTGGGGGTCCTGGGTGACGACGCCCACCAGCGCGGTGAGCGAGGCCGAGGTCGCGTCACGGACGTCGACGCCGTTGATGCTCACCGCGCCGCCGGTCACGTCGTAGAGGCGCGACACCAGGAGCGACATCGTCGTCTTGCCGGCCCCCGACGGGCCCACCAGCGCGGTCATCGTGCCCGGCGCGACCTCGAAGTCCACGTCGTGCAGCACCGCCGTGCGTTCCACGCGTTCGAGCACCGCCACCGACTCGAGTGACGCCAGGGACACCTCCTCGGCCCCGGGGTACTCGAAGTCCACGTGCGAGAACCGCAACGTGGCGGGGCCCTCGGGGATCGCCCGGGCGTCGGGTGACTCCCTAATCATGGGCTCGAGGTCCAGCACCTCGAAGAGCCGTTCGAAGCTGACCATTGCGGACATGTAGTCCACGTTGAGATTAGAGAGTTGGGTGAGGGGCCCGTAGAGTCGGGTCAGGTACGCCGTCAGGGCCACCACCGTGCCGACCGCCAAGGTGCCGTGCAGGACGGCCACTCCCCCAAAGCCGTAGGCGAACGCCGTCGCCAACGACGCGGTGAGCGAGAGGGCGACGAAGAAGAATCGCTGGTAGGTCGCCTGACGGATTCCGATGTCGCGGACCTGGCCCGCGCGCGATTCGAAGTACTCGAGTTCGTCGCGCGGTCGCCCGAAGAGTTTGACGACCATGGCGCCCGCGACGTTGAAGCGCTCGCTCATCACCATATTCATCTCGGCGTTCAGCTCCATGCCGCGCTGAAAGAGTGAGCCCAATCGACGCCCGACGCGGCGCGCCGGAAGTAAGAACAGCGGCAGCAGGATCAGCGCGACCAGCGTGATCTGCCAGCTGAGGTAGAACATCACCCCTAAGATGATGGCCAGCAACAAGGCGTTGCCCACGACGTTGGAGAACAGGTCGGTGAAGGCCTGCTGGGCCCCGATGACGTCGTTGTTGAGCCGGCTGATGAGCGCGCCGGTCTGGGTGCGAGAGAAGAACGCAATCGGCATGTCCTGGATGTGCGCGTAGACGCGCGCGCGCAGGTCGAAGATGAGGCTCTCCCCGATCACCGCCGACGCGCGCCGTTCGAACAAGGAGAGCCCGGCGTCAATGACGGCCAGCAACGCCGTGAGGAGCGCGAGGCCGATCACCAGACCCTGGCTCCGGTGCGCGACGTGGGAATTGGTGATCGTATCGATGATGTCACGCAACACCAACGGCGACACCGACGTGACGATGGAGTCGAGGATCACCGCCGCGAGGAACACCAGGATCATCGATCGGTACACCCGGGCGAAGGTCAGCATCCGCGGCAGGGTCCCCTTCTTGATCCGGTGCTCCAGGATGTCGCGATTACGCCGCATCGAGGCCATCCCGGCTCGCGCGCCGCCACCCATCGCGCCGCCGTGCATACTCATCGTGACTCCTTCGTCCCCCGCAGTGTAGGGAGTGCGCGCGCCACGGCACGCCGCCAGGTCATGAAGTGAGCGCCGTGGTCACGATCAAGGCGCCCAGGGCGCACATGACGCAGCCCCCGATCGATCGCAGGATCACCAATCGCAGCGGTGAGCCCGCGAGCCACTCACGCGCGGTGCCGGCGATCATCCCCCACGTGCCGTCACTGCAGAACGCCATGACACTGAAGATGAGTCCGAAGATCACCAGTTGCTCGGTGATCCGGCCCTCCGCGCGGTTGACGAAGTGAGGGAAGACGGCGGCGAAGAACACGAGTGACTTGGGGTTCAAGACACCCACGACGAATCCCTGGCGCACGATGCGCCGCGGTGAGGGCCGCGTCGCCTCGCGTTGCGCCATCGCGTGGGCGTGCTCACGGCGGTGGCGCAGGGCGTCCACCCCCAAGTACAACAGATAGCACCCTCCCGCGAGTTGCAATACGACGGAGAACATGCGCGAGTGCGCCAGAAGCGGTCCGAGACCGAACGCCACGACCATCGATAACAACAGCGTGCCCAGACTGTTGCCCAACACGGTGAGGATCGCCACCGTACGTCCCCAGGCCACGCCGCGCGCCAGGGTGAAGAGAACGCTGGGTCCCGGCACCATGATGATCAGGATCGAGGCCACGAAGAATTGCGTGAGGTGCGAACCGCCGATCAACGGGCGCTCCATCGCACGAGGCGCTCGAGCGCCTGCAGACTGGTCCCGATGGCGAAGCCAATCGTGGCCGCGAAGAAGGCCGTGCCCACCCCGACGACGCCGCCCATCAACCACCCGACGACCAGTACGGCGACTTCGAGGCTCAGCCGCACGTAGACGACGCTGACGTGCAAGCGTCGATGCAGACTGGTCATGAGACCGTCGCGTGGTCCCGGGCCGAGTCCCGTGGTGAGGTAGAGCGCGCTGCCGATGCCGATCGCCACCACGCCCGAAACCATCAACACGGCCCGCCACCCCGCGCTGGACGGGGTGCTCACGTGCGCGGCGGTGACGTCCAGTGCGGCGGCGATGATGACCAAGTTGGCGAGGGTGCCAAAGCCCGGCCGCTCGCCCAGCGGCCACCAGGCCAACAACACCACGCACGAGATGGCGACCGTCGACCAGCCGATCGACACCCCTAATCGGTGGGCCAGACCCTGTGCGAAGACTGTCCAGGGCGTCGCACCCCAGTGCGAGGCGATGAGGAGCCCCTCACCGATCCCGAACAGGATCAATCCCGCTAGGAGGGGCGTAATCATCCGGGGGCGCAGCGACCAGGTACTGGTGGCCCGCCAGGGGGTGTCGGGAATGCGGTGGCTCAGCGATGGCACCAAACAAGGCTACCGGTCGCCGCGGGGGCGACCGGTAGCCGTGATGCGCCGAGAAAACTCAGTGGTGGTGTCGCTGCGTGTGGTCGCGGTGCTGTTCGAACGCCTCGCGGTAGATGTCGTTGGAGCGGGCGCCGATCCAGACGGTCGTCGCCGTGATCGATTGGGTCACCCCCGACATCGCCGGTCCCATCGCGCTGATGACGTCGCCCGTTCGAATCACGCCCAGACTCGCGGCGTGTCCGTCGCGCCGGAACTGGGTGCTACTGGTGACGTTGACCGTCAGGGGCGTACCGTAGAGTCCCGTCACGGAAATCACGTCACCCGCGAGGGCGCTCACGCGCCCCACGATGACCATATTGCGCACGGTGACAATCAGGGCGAGCGTCGGCGCCGACGCGTTCGCGCCGACCAGCACGATGTCGCCCACGTTCACGGCCGCGAGGGTGGCCACCCGTCGCCCCGAGAAGTACATCGTGGAACCGGTCAGGGTGAAGTTCATCGGTGCCGCCCCGGTGGTGAGGGGCTGCACGCCGAGCGTGGAACCGACGACGGCGGTCACGCTACCGAGTGTAAAGTCCGTGGCCGGCGCGGAGATGTGCACGACGCTCGCGGTGAGTGGCGTGCCACTGGCCGTCAGTTCGACGCGCGAGCCGACCAGGAGATTGGCGACCGAGGCCGAGGTCCCCAACTGGAAGTATCGCGTGGTCGCCACGAGGGCCACCGTGACGGGCACCCTCCACTCCTCGCGGGGTCGCACCGTGACCGACGTCGGGGTACCGCTCGCGGGGTAGAGCGCGGTGACGGTTCCCGAGACGCTGATGGGTCGGGGGACGGCGATGTTCACCGCACTCGCGACGGCGGGGGATCCCGACATTGTGACGCGAACCAGGGATCCGAGGCTCAGGGCGTTCACCGACACCGTCGCCGCACCCTGCGTGTAGGTCGTCGTCGGCGACAGTTGGACGGTAACGGTGCCCCGGTGCCGTCCCACGAGCGACAGACTCATCGAGGTCGGCGTACCAGTGGTGGGGTTCAGCGCGCTCACCGTCGCGACGACGGTAATCGGTCGCGGGACTGCGATGTAGACGACGTTGGCGGTCAAGGGCG
>JAJZFO010000074.1 GCA_021805305.1 Actinomycetes bacterium
ACGGTGTCCACATGACGCCCGCGTTCAAGATGACGACGTCAAAGGGTCGCTCGACGCGCTCGGCGGCCCGGCGCACGCTCGAGAGATCGGCCAAGTCCATGGCGAGCACCTCATTGGCCGCCCCCGCCGCGACCACGGCGTCGCCCTTGGCCTGATTGCGCGCACTGATCGTCACGTGGACGCCGCGCGAACGCAGAGCCTTCGCCGTGGCGAGACCCAGCCCGCTGGTGGCCCCGGTCACCAGGAAGCGCTGCCCGGCGAGCGATGGACCCGGCGCCAGGTCCCAGCCGCGCGGCACCGACGTCTCTTCGACCATCGCGTTCTCTCCTCGCTCGTCGCTCATCGCGAGCGACGGCGTCGCCCGCACTCACCCTACGGGGGCGGGGTCGGCGCTCGCGACGACGGCTCGCCGGCGTGGCGTGTTTCGAAAATAAGAAATCCGCCGTGACGTGGAGAATTCCGGCCAACGAGGTCTATGGTGGGTCTTTGGTTCGTTCATGGACGCGACCTCGTGTCCGAGGAGGAGTGACGATGTCGGAACTCGTGCGGGCGGCCCTGGTGCAAGCGAAGTGGACGGGCGACAAGGCGTCGATGATCGACCTGCACGAACGCCACGCGCGCGACGCCGCCTCACGGGGAGCCCAGGTGATCTGCTTCCAGGAGCTCTTCTACGGTCCCTACTTCTGTCAGGTCCAAGACGCCTCGTTCTACGACTACGCCGAAGCCGTGCCCGAGGGCCCCACGGTGCAACGCTTCAGGGAACTCGCGCGCGAGCTACGCATGGTGATGATCCTGCCCGTCTACGAGAAGGTCCACGAGGGCGTCCTCTACAACACCGCCGCGGTGATCGACGCCGACGGGTCCTACCTCGGCAAGTATCGCAAGACCCACATCCCCCAGGTCAACGGCTTCTGGGAGAAGTTCTACTTCCGCCCGGGCAACCTGGGCTACCCGGTCTTTGACACCGCCGTCGGGCGCATCGGCGTCTACATCTGTTACGACCGGCACTTCCCCGAAGGGTGGCGCGCGCTCGGCCTCGCGGGCGCCACCATCGTCTTCAATCCCTCGGCCACGAGCCGTGGGCTCTCGGCGTATCTCTGGCAACTCGAGCAGCCCGCCGCGGCGGTGGCCAACGAGTTCTACGTCGGGGCGATCAATCGCGTGGGTCAAGAGGATCTGGGGACCAACGACTTCTACGGCCAGACCTACTTCGTGAACCCGCGCGGACAGTTCGTCGGTGACGTCGCCAGCACCACGGACGAGGAGCTCGTGGTGCGTGATCTCGACATGGACCTGCTCAAGGAGGTGCGTGAGCAGTGGGCCTTCTACCGCGACCGTCGACCCGACATGTACGGTCCGCTCACCGAGAGCTGACGAGGAGAACGCCGTGGCGCGAACACTGATCACCGGCGGCACCGTCCTCTCCTCGAGCGGCGCGCAGGACGCCGACGTCCTCATCGACGGCGAGCTCATCGCCGCCCTGGGACGACCGGGTCATTTCGACGACCTCGCGCCGTCGTGCGCACGCGTTCTCGACGCCACCGCGAAGTACGTGCTGCCCGGCGGCATCGACGTGCACACCCATATGGAGCTGCCCTTCGGGGGCACGGCCGCCTCGGACACCTTCGAGTCCGGCACGATCGCGGCGGCCTTCGGCGGCACCACCTCGATCATCGACTTCGCGGTGCAGCGCACCGGGGAGGACGTGCGCGACGGTCTGGCCACCTGGCACGCCAAGGCCGCGGGCAACTGCGCGATCGACTACGGCTTCCACCAGATCATCGGCGGCGTGGACGACGCGTCCCTCGAGGCCATGACGTACCTGTGCGAACACGAGGGGGTGACGAGCTTCAAGCTGTTCATGGCCTATCCGGGCGTGTTCTACTCCGACGACGGGCAGATCCTGCGCGCGATGCAGCGCGCGGCGCAACTAGGCGCGACGATCATGATGCACGCGGAGAACGGTCCGGCCATCGACGTCCTGGTGGCCCAGGCGCTCGGACGCGGCGAGACCGACCCGAAGTTCCATTCGCTCACGCGCCCCGTCGAGATGGAGGAGGAGGCGACGCACCGCGCGATCATGTTGGCGCGCGTGGCCAAGGCCCCGCTCTACATCGTGCACATGAGCGCCAAGGAAGCGGTCACCGCGGTGGCCGAGGCGCGCGACCGCGGCGCCAACGTCTTCGGTGAGACCTGCCCGCAGTACCTGTACCTGAGCCTCGAGGAGCATCTCTCGCGACCCGGATTCGAGGGGGCGGCGTACGTGTGCTCGACCCCCCTGCGTTCGCGCGACGAGGGTCACCACGACGCGCTGTGGAACGCCCTACGCACCAACGACCTCTCGATCGTCTCGACCGACCACTGTCCCTTTTGCATGAAGGACCAAAAGGAGTTGGGTCGCGGGGACTTCTCCAAGATCCCCAACGGCATCGGATCGGTGGAGCATCGCATGGACCTGCTCTATCAAGGAGTCGTCACGGGCGAGATCAGCCTCGCGCGCTGGGTCGAACTGGCCTGCACGACGCCCGCGCGCATGTTCGGCCTCTACCCGCGCAAGGGCGTCCTGGCCCCGGGGTCCGACGCCGACGTCGTCCTTTACGATGCTCAGGCGACCACGGACATCTCGGTGTCGACGCACCACATGAACATGGACCATTCCGCCTACGAGGGCATCCACGTCGATGGTCGCGTGCACACCGTCCTCTCGCGAGGACGGGTGATCATCGAGGACAACGCCTTCACGGGAACGGTCGGCCACGGCGCGTTCCTCGAGCGCGGCCTGAGCCAGTACTTGCTCTAGGGCCGCGCCGCCGAGCGGTCGCCGCGTCGCCCGACGCCACACAGCACAGGAGGAAGAAATGGACTTCGGAGTTGTCTTGCAGACCAACCCGCCGGCCGCACGCGTGGTCGACCTCGCCCAGCGCGCCGAGCGATTCGGGTTCAGCCACGTGTGGACCTTCGACTCGCACATCTTGTGGGAGGAGCCCTACGTCATCTACTCCGCCATCCTCGCCGCCACCCGCAAGGTCGTCGTCGGCCCGATGGTCACGAACCCGGCGACACGCGACTGGACGGTGAGCGCCAGCCTCTTCGCCACCCTCAACGAGATGTACGGCAACCGCACCGTGTGCGGCATCGGGCGCGGCGACTCCGCGGTGCGCGTCACCAACGGCCGCCCCACCACCCTGGCGACGCTGCGCGAGGCGATCGAGGTCATTCGTGGCCTGGCCAACGGGCAGGCGGTGCAGTACCACGGTTCGACCCTGCGCTTCCCCTGGGGCGCGGCGAGTTCCCTCGAGGTCTGGGTGGCCGCCTACGGACCCAAGGCTCTGCGTCTCGCCGGTGAGGTCGGTGACGGCTTCATCCTGCAGCTGGCCGATCCCGACATCGCGCGCTGGATGATCGGCGAGGTCCGCGACGCCGCTTCCTCCGCGGGACGAGACCCCGACTCCTTGACCTTCTGCGTGGCGGCGCCGGCCTACGTCGGCGACGATCTCGCCCACCAGCGTGACCAGTGCCGTTGGTTCGGGGGAATGGTAGGCAATCACGTCGCCGACATCGTGACGCGCTACGGTGACGACCCCTCGCTCAACATTCCCCTCGCCCTCACCGACTACATCAAGGGTCGCCAGGGTTACGACTACAACGAGCACGGCCGCGCCGGCAACACCCACGCCGATTTCGTCCCCGACGCCGTCATCGACCGGTTCTGCCTCCTGGGTCCCGTGGCGGCCCACGTCGCACGCCTCGAGGAGTTGCGCGAGATTGGGGTGGACCAGTTCGCCATCTACCTCCAGCACGACGCCAAGGAGTCAACCCTCGCGACCTACGGTGAGACGATCATCCCGGCCCTCGGTGGTCCTCGATTGGCCCGGGGCTGAAGGACCCGCGTCGCCACGCGTCGACCCCGTCGCGGCGTCGCCACGACGTCGCCACGGCGCGATTTCATGACGACTCGATGACGAAATCGTTGTGGGGACTAGTCTCAAGGGACGCTATCTCACGTCCGCGAAAGTTTGCATTCCCCATGAAGAAGGCCCTCACCGTCGTCGTCGCGCTGGGCGTCGCGGCCGTGACGCCCCTCGGCACCGCGGGTGCGTCGTCGCCGCGGATCCACTCGGCGCGAGTCTCGTCGCCCGCGAGCATCCTCACCCTCTCCGCGCGCCACATCGTCGACGTCTCACTCGCGAACGCTCGCGCGCAGGGAAGCTGTTCGAACGTCTCACGCGGCGCCGCCGTGGGCTTGTCCTTCAGCGCCACCACCCAGTCAGGGGCGAACGTCGCCGAGCAGTCCATCGTCTTCAACAAGGCGCGCGGGACGGCTCTGCTCGTCGCCGGTACGGCCTACGTGCGCCTGAGCGCCAAGCTGATCGCCCTCGAGTTCGGTCGCACCGCGCCCCAACTGGCCGACCGATGGATCGCCATCTCGCACGGCGATAAGGTCTTCGCCAGCGTGACCACGGGGATGTTGTTCTCCTCGATGCTGTCCCAGGTCCTGCCCTCGGGGACGCTGAGCAAGTCCAAGGTCGTTACCCTCGACGGCGTGAACGTCATCGCCATCAGCGGCGGTGCCAACGCGCGCCTCGGACTCAGCGCCGCCCGCCAGACCCTGTTCGTCGCCGCGCACGCGCCCTACCTGCCCGTCGCGCTCGACGCCGCGGGTCGCTCCCAGGGCGTGCCCACCACGCTGACCGTGACCTTCTCTCACTGGGGAGAACCCCTGCACTACGTCGCTCCGACGCCGTCTCTCTCCCTGGACGCCACCGTCCTCGCCACGGGGGGTTGACGTGACCTCGCGGCACCCCTCGACGACGCGCGCGTCGGCTGCGAACCACGCCGTCGCGCGGTTCGCTCGGGCCGCGGGAGTCGTCGCGGTGATGATGGCGGTCGTGGTGACCTGGGGGCCCGCCCCTCGCGCGAGGGCGGCCGGCACCGCGTCGGCGCCCACGTTCGCCGGTGAACCGGCCCACCAGATCGTCTCGACCGCGTTGTCCACGGCCACCAAGATGGGCAGCGTGACGGCGGCCTCGTCGACGACGGTCTCTGGTCAGGACTACTCACTGGTCACCCTCTCGAGCATGACCTCGGGCCAACAGACCCTGCACGTCGGCGCGGCCAAGACCATCGTGCGCGTCGTGTCCGGTGTGGTCTACATCAACGACACCGCCACCGCGATCCAGGCGCAGTTCGGGGTGAGCGCGCCCAAGTACGCGAACCGGTGGATCGAGATCACCTCGGCCAGCTCCTACTTCGCCCACTTCAACTCGTTCATCTTGTTGCCCTCGCTACTGAGCGAAGTGGCACCTGGTGACCCGCTCAAGACGACCAAGGTCACGACGGTGGACAAGACCACGGTGGTCGGCGTGAGCGGTCGACCGAACATCCATCTGGGACTGGCCTCGGGCAGCGAGACCCTCTACGTCGCGGCCAACGCGCCGCACGTGCCAGTGGAACTCGTGGCCGCGGACGTGGTGCAGGGCCAGCGCGAGGTGTTCGTCATCACGTTCTCGCACTGGGGCCAACACGTCAATGTCGTGAGGCCCGCGACGGCAACGCCCATCTCCTCCACCGGTCTGCCCAAGTGAGCCCGACGCGGCGGGTCTCGCCGCTCTAGTCGATGGTGAGCGCCCGGTCGCTCGACGAGTCCGCGCAACACGGCGCCTCGGACGTCGTGACGGCACCCAGGGAGGCGTCGGCCAGGACGGTGTAGACCTCCCAGCGCGACCGGTCGGGACCATCGACCCACACCTTGTCCTGCACCGCGAAGCAGCAGGTCGTGCGCTCCTCGACCTCGGTGGCGAAGCCCTGCTCGCCGAGGTAGGTGGTGGCGTCGGCCACCTCGAGGGTCGTCGCGACCTCCACTCCCAGATGGTTGATGCTCCCGGCGTGGTCGGGATTCTCGAAGAGCACCAACTTGAGCGGCGGGTCACTCACCGCGAAGTTCGCGTAACCCGGACGGACCTTGGCGGGCGGCGTCTTGAAGAACGAGGAGTAGAACGCGATCGATTCCTCGAGATTGGACACGTTAAGGGCGAGCTGCAAGCGTGACACGACGACTCCTTGTATTGATATTCATCGATGTAGTTCACCACATCATATCGATGATTGTCAATACGTCTAGTCCTTGGCCCGCGCCCAGGACTGTCGATGGCCGCACTGGGCGCAGGTCGCGCGCGGGAAGCCCGCGGTCCCCTGCAGCGAAGCGTCGCACTGCTGGCAGTGCGTCGAGAAGGACCACTTGCCCGTCTTGGGGCGCAGCGCGAGGAAGATCACGGCGAGAAAGATCGTCCCGGCCACGAGGACCACGTCACCGGCCACCTTCGACACCGTGTCGAGCGCGAGGAAGATGGCGAAATACACCAGGAAGATCAGCCACATCAGCGCGCGGCTCTTCAGGATCACCTTGATCACCCGTGGCGCCATCATCCGTCTCGTCCGCGCCACGTCGACCACCGGGTGCTCATCGGCATCAGGCCCGCAGTTCGCTCGGCGCGAAGGGCGCGCCGTGTCCCGGCACCACCATGACGGGACCCAGGGCGAGCACGGCGGCGCGCGAGGCGTCGAGTTGTGCTTGGTCCTCGGCTCGCGGATCGATCGCCGGACCCTCGACCGACCACCACAGATGGGTGCACACGACCAAACCGTCGGCCGTCTCGATCACGGTCGAGATGTCCTGGGCGGTGTGTCCCGGCGTGTCGAGTAGACGCACCGACGGCGCGCCCTCGATCACGTCGCGCCGCTCACCCCAGTCGTCGCCGAAATACGTGGCCCAGACGTCGTGGAAACGGGCATTGGTGAAGAGCGCCGCGTTGAGCGTGTGGTCAGGGTGATGGTGCGAGAAGATGACGTCGGTCACGTCGCCCAGGCGCACGCCGAGGCGCTCCAGGGGCTCGACGATCAGTCGACGATCGGCCACCATACCCGGGTCGACGACGATCACGACGTCGTTCTCGCGCACGAGGACCACGCTGGAGGCCACGCGCTCGTTGGCGTAGCCATGGACAAGGACATCGACGGTTGCGGTCATGGGGATCCTCACTTGATCTTCGCCGATGCTACCGTTCCGCGGTCCCACCCCTGTTCGCGCGCCACGTCGGATTCTCGCGGCGAGGCCCAACTCGTTCGTATCCAAATGATGTCGGAGGTGGCGTAGACTGTGGTGACGCCGTACGGAGACGATCGTCTCGCAGGCACGAAGGGTCAGTGCATGAACACGACTCCGACTCACCCTAACTCGCACCCCTGGTTGATCCAGGGTGGCATGGGGATCGCCATCTCCAATTGGCGCCTCGCGCGCGCCGTCGCCAGCGCCGGACAACTCGGCGTCGTCTCGGGCACCGCCATCGACAGCGTGTTCGCGCGTCGTCTCCAGGACCAGGGTGTCGACGACGCGCTGCGCGCGGTCCTCGACCGTTTTCCCGTCCAGAGCGTCGTCGAGGACGCCCTGCGTCGTTTCGCGACCGTGCGTCGCATCGCCGGCGCCCCGTACCGGAGTCTGGCGATGCTGAGCGACCGCAGCCCGCGTCGTGCCTTCGACCTCGTGGTGCTGGCGAGCTTCGTCGAGGTGGCCCTCGCCAAGTCGGGTCACGGTGGCTTGATCGGTATCAACCTCTTGACCAAAGTCCAGATCCCCACGGCCGCGTCGCTGTGCGGCGCGATTCTCGCCGGCGTGGACTACGTCATGATGGGCGCGGGCGTGCCCACGCACATCCCCGGGGTCATCGACGACCTGGTGCACGCCAGACCCACCACACTGCCCTTCGTCGTCACCGGCGCCACCAGTGACCACCCCGCGTCGTCACTCACCTTCGACCCCGCGCCCTTCGTCAGCGACGCGGTCCTGACGCGACCCAAGTTCGTGGGCATCGTGTCCTCGCACGTCCTGGCGACGGCACTGTTCAAGCGCAGCAACGGGCCCGTCGACGGTTTCGTCGTCGAGCGACCGAGCGCCGGCGGTCACAACGCCCCCCCGCGCGGCACCTTCCCCCTCGACGAGCACGGCGGCCCGGTCTACGGTCCGCGCGACGAGGTCGACTACGCCGTCCTGCGCGACCTGGGCGTGCCCTTTTGGATCGGGGGCGGCGTGACCACGTCCGCCGACGTCCGTGACGCGCAAGCGCTTGGCGCCTCGGGTGTGCAGGTGGGCACGATGTTCGCCTACTGCGAGGAATCCGGTATGGAGCCGGGACTTCGTCACCGAGTCCTCGAGACCATGTCACACGAGTCCCTCGAGGTCGCCACCTCGACGACGGCGTCCTCCACGGGCTACCCCTTCAAGGTGGTCGAACTCGAGGGCACCATCGCCGATCCACTCGCCTACGCCCAGCGTCCGCGGCGTTGCGACCTCGGCTACCTGCGCGAGGCCTACCTCGACGAGCGCGGCGAGACGGCCTATCGGTGCGCGGCCGAACCGCTGGTCGCCTACGAGCGAAAGGGCGGCTCGCCCGAGGCCGCGCAGTCCACGACCTGCCTGTGCAATGGGCTGATGGCCACGTGCGGTCTGGCCCAGGTGCGGGCGACTGGTTACGTCGAGGCGCCCATCGTGACCAGCGGCGACCGCATCAACGAGATCGCCGTACTCCTGGTGGGGCGCGAGGACTACAGCGCGCGCGACGTCATCGACTGGCTGAATCCCGACACCGTTCACGGCGCCCCGAGCGACACCGCCGACGCCGCGACGTCGGGGACCGCGAGTTCGGTCCCCTCACGCTAGGTCCGGCGCCGGGCGTCACGTTATATACCCCAGTGGGTATACTGGCACAAGCGTTCGTTAGGCTAGGACGCAACACTGCGAGGAGGCCGACATGGCGACAGTAGCAATCACCGGAGAGAACTTCGAGCAGGTCGTGACGTCCAACGACCTGGTCCTGGTGGACTTCTGGGCGGCGTGGTGCGGACCGTGCCGCAGCTTCGCGCCGGTGTACGAGAAGGTGTCGGCCCAGTACCCCGACGCGGTGTTCGCCAAGGTCGACACCGAGGCCGAGCAGGCCCTCGCGGCCTCGTTCAACATCATGTCCATCCCCACGTTGATGATCATCCGTGAGCAGGTCGTCATCTTCAGTCAGGCCGGCGCGTTGTCCGAATCGGCCCTGGTGGACCTGGTGCAGAAGGCCGCCGCGCTCGACATGGCCGAGATCCACCGCCAGATCGCCGAAGAGGCGAAGGAGCACGAGGCGAGCCACAGCGCCTCCGCGCAGTCCTGAGCCCGTCAGGGTCCCGCACCCGCCCGGGGACGCCGAATTGGCCTCGCGGCCACCGGTAGTACTGGCGTCGACGCGTCGCGAGTGACGAATGGGCAACGGTGCTCGACGCGCGTGGCGCGCCACGCATCACCACCGTGAGGCCGACTCGTCCTCGACGTGGCCGTGACCGTGGCCGTGGCGCCCGGTGAGGCGCCGGACCACGCGGCCCGTGCGGTCAGCCGACGCTTCGTGAGCCAAAGCCGATGGGCGAGATCGAGTGTTCGACCGTCAGGGGCACCTGCTGGACGACACCCACCTGGACGCTCAGTGTCCCCACCACGTCGCCCGCGGCCACGGGTTGGGTCTCGGCGTCGATATGTACCCTCACGGCGGCCGAGTGCAGCGAGGCGAACCAGCTGAGCCTCACGTGCTTCTTCACGACGACGTTCACGCGCTGATCGCCCCAGCCGAGCGTGCCGACCACCGTTCCCGCGGGGATCCACAACGTGCGCAGACTCGCCATCACCGATCGTTCCAGGGCGAGCGCCTCGTCGCCCGCCGGACCCAGCAGGTCACCGCCCTGGGCGCCCAGGACCACCGCGTAGGCCAACTGGGTCTGGCCATCGAGACTGAAGGTCATCGCCATGACGTCACAACCGCCCGCCGCCTGGGTGCGACCCGACTTGACGCCGACCACGTTGTCGACGCCAATGAAGGGCGTGTACGACCCGAGGGTGCCCGCCACCGGCAGCGTCACCGTCGACTGCGCGGCGATCTCGCGTATCACCGGATTCTCCATGAGCAGGGACGCGAGCTCACCCATGTCGAGCGCGGTCGAGACCGAACCGGCATCAACTCCGGTGACGTCGGCGTAGTGGGTCCCCACGAGATTCAGGGTTCGGGCCTCGTCGTTCATCTGTTGGACGAAGGCGACGGGCCCGCCCCACGTGAGATTCGCCAGCATCGTCGCGAAGTTACCGGCCGAATGCACCATCAGACCGGCCAGCAACTGGTTCTCGCACAACGTCTCACCCACGGCGACGGCGGCGCTCGACTCGCCGTCGGCGACCATTTCGTCGTAGTTGGCGACGTCGCCGGCGTTCACGCGAAGACACGGTCCCGTCTCGCCGGGGGCGAGGGGAAGCTTCTGCAGCGTCACGTAGGCCGTCATCAATTTGGTGAGCGACGCGATGGGTACGACCTCATCGTGAAACGAGCGCTCCAGGCCCATGGCCGGGACCACGACGGCGGCGCTGCCGACGTGGGGCCACGCCAGGGGCGCGGCGACGGCGGCGTCGAGGTTCGACAACGACGGCGTCGAGGTCGAGGTCGAGGGTTGGTGCAGCAGGGGCGAGGGCATCATGAAGACCATGCCCGAGGCGATCATGGCGCCCGCGCTCACCGACGCCTGCGTCGCTCGACCCCACCGGCGATGAGGACGAGGCGACGACTGAGGCACCCACACGACGATACCGTCTGGCACCGAGGACTTGGACGCGCGCGGATTCGATGAGAGATTTCGCGCCACGACGCGGTCGACTCGCACGGCACCGAGACGTCGTGGGCACCCCGGGTGCACCCGGTGGAAGACGACGCGTCGACGTGAGACGGGCGCGAGGAGCTCGCGCGCCGCGGCGCGAGGAGCGTCGATCACCCCGAGCGGCGCCGCGTGTCCTTCACGTCGGTCGGGCGCGTTCTCGCGCACGACCGATAGCGCCCATCGATCGCTCCCATCTCCACGAGGACCTAATACCTTTCTCGTCGTGAATCGTTGAGCCCGCGCCGTGGCGCCTGCGACACTGGAAGCACGAGAAAGGTGTTGCTATGCAGGTGGTATCGCAGGCGCTGGTCGC